>DATBUF010000645.1:0-1772 GCA_036516435.1 Pontibacter sp. | reverse complement strand
GGCAGTTTGGCCAACTCTTCCACGGCATTTTCTATCAGCTTCGACGGAAACTCCATTTAACCTCCTTACTGAATATCCGCAGAAAGCATTTTATCGTGCAGGGCTGTGCACATGCCCACCAGCTCCTCGTAAGCGCCCATTTTAACCGTACACTTGCCTTTGTAGTGGATCAGCAGGGTGCATTGCTCTGCCTGCTCCGCTGTGTGGCCGCATACTTTTATAAGCGTCTCGATCACGTGGTCGAAAGTATTCACGTCATCATTAAAAACGATCAGCTGGCGCAGGTCGGTGGTCTCTTCCAGCACCGCCACATCTTCCTGATGTAAAATTTCTCTCTCCGTATTCATATCACAAAATTACGCATAACACTGCACTTTACGAAGCAGATCCTCAAGTATAAATACCCGGAAAGCAGCAGCGTAAAGTATAGATTTTAACAATCAGAAGTAACTTATAATTCCGGTATGGCTCATATCCAGAACTATAGTTTTAAGAGTTTACGGCGCATAACAGGCTTCATTTTTGCTCTTTAACCAGAATCCTGTTTTCTTGCATATTATTATGTTTTCACAACCAATAAATCGCTTTATAACTTTAAATTAATGACTTTTTCTAACCGATTAAAAGGATGGGCATTTACCCTGCTGCTCGTGGTGGCATCGCTGCAACTACAGGCTCAGGATAAAATGCTGACCATGGAAGATGCCATCATCAACCCGGCACTTCAGCCCGAAAACCTGCGCCAGCTGAACTGGGTAGCCGGTTCCGACGACTTTACTTATATTAAAGACAACGCCCTTGTGCGTGGTAATGCAAAGTCGACGAAGCAAAACACCATACTTACCGTGGATAAACTGAGTGCTGCGTTACGGGCCGCGGGCGGTAAAGAAGTAAAGAGTTTCCCGATGGTGCAGTGGAACGACGCCAACACCCTCGTGCTGAACCTGCAAGGCAAAATCTTTAACTACAACCTGAAAACCGGCAAAGCAACTATAGTTACCACCTACGCTGCCGATGCCGAAAATGCAGACCTCGACCCAACCAAACAGCGTGTAGCGTATACCAAAGGCAATAACCTGTATGTATCTGCGCCGGGTGCGGCAGATGTAGCTGTTACAAATGAAAAGAACGAAGCTATAGTTAACGGACAGGCGGCGCACCGTTCCGAGTTCGGTATCAGCAAAGGTACTTTCTGGTCGCCTACGGGCAAGCAGCTGGCGTTCTACCGTATGGACCAGACCATGGTAACCGATTACCCGCTGGTTGATATAGCGCCACTTCCGGCAAAGCTGAACAACATTAAATACCCGATGGCAGGCGGCAAAAGCCACCATGTAACCGTCGGAGTTTACAACACCGCTACCAAACAAACCACTTTCCTGAAAACCGGAGAGCCGGCCGAGCAGTACCTGACCAACATTACCTGGAGCCCGGACGAAAAGTACATCTACATTGCTGTAGTGAACCGCGACCAGAACCACATGAAACTGAACCAGTATGATACTGCAACTGGTAATTTCGTAAAAACGCTGCTGGAAGAAAAACAAGCTAAGTATGTAGAGCCTGAGAAAGGTTTATACTTTGTACCGGGCAAGCCAAACCAGTTTGTAAGAGTAAGCGAGCGCACCGGTTATGATCATTTATATTTATATGATACTAACGGCAAAGAGATCAGAACCCTGACCAAAGGCGACTGGATGGTAACGGATGTACTGGGCTTTAGTAAAGATGGCAAGAAACTATACTATAGTTCAACTGCCGAGAGCCCGCTG
>DATBUF010000644.1:0-2229 GCA_036516435.1 Pontibacter sp. | reverse complement strand
AAAACGTGCGGATGCGGCAGCGGCCGAAAAGGAAAACTTTAAACAATGGCTGAATCAGGATTTTGGAGCATAAAAAAACGCGGGCAGAAAGCTTAACCCTTCTGCCCGCGCCAGTAAATTCATAGTCTTATTCTGTTCAGGATGCCTTATTTCTTCTTTAAAGGCATGTTGTTGCCACCTTGTGCTAAGTTGCGGTTCGGATTCTGCACTTTAGAATCCTGTTTTTGCTGCACATTGTGGGTAGGGTCTGTTTTTACGTTATTCTTAGGATCCTGCGCTTCCGCCTTGCCCTTCATCGGATTCTTATTGTTGTTCATAGCTTGGGTTCTTAAGTAGTTTGTACTATAGTTTTACAGCTGTCGGCATCGTTTAGTTACAAAACTATAGTTTGGAGCGCGGTATGGGGCAACAAAAAAGGGAAGCTTTCGCCTCCCTTTTTCTATAGTTTGTGCTTATAGTTTTACTGCAGCACGGTATCAAAAGCAACCAGGTTCACGAACTTCTGCACACGGTTTTCAATCTCCTCTTTGCTCAGGCTTTTCAGGCGCTCTGTACCAAATTTCTCTACGCAGAATGAGGCCATGGCCGAACCATAAATAATCGCGCGCTTCATGTTCTCGAAGCTGATGTCATCGGTGCTGGCAATGTAGCCGATAAAACCACCTGCAAACGTGTCGCCGGCGCCGGTTGGGTCAAACACTTCTTCCAGTGGTAATGCCGGCGCGAAGAACACTTTGTCCTCGTTGAACAATAAGGCACCGTGCTCCCCTTTCTTGATGATCAGGAACTTAGGCCCCATCGCCATGATCTTTTTCGCAGCTTTTACCAGAGAGTATTCACCGCTCAGCTGGCGTGCTTCTTCGTCGTTGATAGACAATACATCTACCAGCTTCAGGGTTTCCATCAGTTCTGCAAGGGCAATGTCCATCCAGAAGTTCATGGTGTCCATCACGATCAGCTTCGGCTTTTGCGTCAGGCGCTCAATTACGGTTTTCTGCACCTGTGGCGCCAGGTTGCCCAGCATCAGGTACTCGCAGCCCTGGTAGCTATCCGGAATAATCGGGTCGAAATCGCCTAGTACGTTCAGTTCTGTGACCAGCGTTTCGCGGCTGTTCATGTCGTTAAAATAGCGGCCCGACCAGAAGAACGACTTCTCGTTTTCTTTTACCTGCACGCCTTCGGTGCTGATGTTACGCTCGTGCATCAGTTTAATGTGGTCCTGGTCAAAATCGCCACCCACTACTGATACCACATTTACCGGCTTCACGAAGTACGAAGACGACAAAGAAATATACGTAGCCGCGCCACCTACAATTTTATCTGTTTTTCCGAAGGGTGTTTCCAGCGCATCAAACGCCATCGAACCTACTACTACTAAGCTCATATCTTTTAATTGTTGATTGCTAAATTGTTTAATTGTTGAATGGCTCTTGTTGATCTATCCTTATAATCAACAGTTTAACCATTAAGCAATTTAACCATTAAAATAAAAAAAGCCCCTGAAGGTTTGCTTCAAGGGCTTGGGGTGGAAGATGGGGCTCGAACCCACGACCCCCAGAATCACAATCTGGTGCTCTAACCTACTGAGCTACAACCACCGTGTCTCGTTTGAGAATGCAAATATACGCACGAAATCACATAATGCAATAGTTTGAGCGCATTTTTGGTTAAAAAGTTTCAGCTATAGATGTCCGCAGAACCTAACCAATTAAAGTAAAGCGAGTTGCTATAGTTTCAACACTGTTAGCTAAACGCTCTTTCGGACATCCGTGTCCGAAAGCTACCTGCCGGGGATTTCCTAATCCCCATGTTGCGTGTTACGCGGACTAAGAAGTCCGCAACAGGTTTTGGTTCCGGACAAGGATGTCCGAAACAGCAGTATAGGAACTGAGAACTATAGTTCGACAAACGTTGCAAATTCAGGCCGCTCGGCTCGCGCTATATTTTGTTCCATAAAATGCTTACTTGTTCAGCTTAGTACCACACCACGGGCAGTAGTTGATTACTACCATCGTAGCGCCACCGTTATGCACAGGTATGCCGTAAAGCCCTTCGTCCCACTTATTGATGATCACTTCCGGATCGTCGTATTTGATCTCTCCATCTTCATCCAGGCCTTCGAAAACCTTGTCAGCCATCATCAGGCAGCAGTAGCTTTCGTAATCAAAGCCTTTGGCCTCTAGCTTTTCGGCAGTGGCCCAGTTGTAGCAAGTTTCGTCTTCGTGTATC
>DATBUF010000643.1:0-1647 GCA_036516435.1 Pontibacter sp. | reverse complement strand
GTGGAACGACGACCGCAATGCCGGATTCTCTGAAGCCAACCCACAGAAACTATACCTGCCGGTTATCATCGACCCGGAGTACAAGTATGAGTCGGTGAACGTAGCAACACAGGAGCAGAACAGCAGCTCGTTGCTTTGGTGGATGCGCCGCATCATCAACATGCGCAAGCGTTACAAAGCTTTCGGCCGAGGAAGCATCAAGTTCCTGAATCCATCAAACTCCAAAGTGCTGGCCTTTATCCGTTCTTATGAAGACGAAAACATCCTGGTTATTGCCAACCTGTCGCGTTTCCCGGAAGCTGTGGAGCTGGACTTAAGTGAGTTTAAAGGCCATACCCCACGCGAGGTATTCAGCAGAAATAAATTCCCGACTATAAAGGACGACAATTACCTGTTTACGATTGGAGGGCACGGCTATTACTGGTTTGAACTGCAGCCGCAGGATGAGGCCACAAAACAGGTGCAGGATATGCAACGCCCAGTCATGGAGATAGCCCCTTTACAGCATAGCCTTCCGCAGCAGGTGTTACGCCAACTGGAGAGCAAGGTGCTGCCAACCTACATCCTGAACAGGCGCTGGTTTGGTGGCAAGGCCCGCAACATACAGCGCATGCAGGTAATCGACCATATGCCGCTGCAGGTGGGGAACAGTGGTGTCTCGTGGCTGCTGATTGAAGTAAACTATAACGAGGGCCTGCCGGAGGTTTACCAACTACCGGTTGCATTCGTAGCCAAAGAGCAGGAGCAGGATCTGATCAATAGCCAGCCGGCCAGTGTAATTGCCCGTGTTACGTTAAACGGGCAGGAAGGTATTTTGTACGATGCCTTGTATTCAGATGAGTTCCGGCAGATGCTGTTACACCTGATAGCCAAACGCCGCAGGCTACGTTCTGAACAAAGTGAGCTGGTTGGGCACAGCCACCAGCGTGTGAGCAATGTACTGCGTGAGAGCAACAACTATGTGCCTTCCAGGATATTGAGCGCCGAACAGAGCAATACGTCTATTGTTTACGACAACCAGTTTTTCCTGAAAATATACCGCAAACTGGACCGCGCCATGAACCCGGATGTGGAAGTAGTACAGGCACTGACAGACAGAGCAGGTTTTCCGCAGGTACCTAAGTTCCTGGGTGTGGCAGAACACCACCAGGAGGGAACTGCACCGATGGTATTGGCTATGCTGCAGGAACTGGTACCGAATCAGGGAGATGCCTGGCAAACCATGGAAGACTCGCTGAAACGGTTCTTTGAGCGCATCGAAACGCAGAATGAGCGGATAAAACCAGGGCAAACTATAGGTTCGCTGTCGCGGCCGGTTACGTTTGCGCATGTACCTGAATCGGTGCAGATGCAGTTGGGTGGCGCTTCGGTAAACCGGATCGAGCTGCTGGGGCAGCGTACTGCTGAAATGCACCTGGCGCTGGCCTCTATGCGCGACCTGAAAGATTTTGCACCGGAAGATTTCTCACTGCATTACCAGCGGTCACTCTACTCGTCGCTTACGTCGCTGGTGCGCAGCAACTTCGACAGCCTGCGCAAGCACTTGTCAAAATTGCCGGATAACGTACGGGCCGAGGCTGAAGAGGTGCTGAACATGCGGGCTGAAATACTGGAACGCCTGAAGCGCATCTTCTCCCATAAGATAGA
>DATBUF010000642.1:0-6890 GCA_036516435.1 Pontibacter sp. | reverse complement strand
AGCATAAAAAACTCAACATTGCTTTTTTCGGCTCCAGCCTGGTATCCGCTTACTGGAACGGAGCCGCTACGTATTACCGTGGCATTGTGCGTGCCCTGAACGAGCGCAGGCACCAGGTTACCTTTTACGAGCCTGATGCCTACGACCGCCAGCAGAACCGCGACATGGAGGACCCGGACTGGGCAAAAGTGGTGGTGTATGATGCTACCGAAGAGGCAGTGTACAAATGCCTGGAGCAAGCCGCCGAAGCCGACATGGTGGTGAAAGCCAGTGGCGTTGGCGTGTTTGATGAATTGCTGGAACGTGAGGTACTGAAGCTGAAGACCGACGAGCGCCTGGTGGTGTTCTGGGATGTGGATGCCCCCGCAACATTGGATCGTGTGCATAACAACGCTGACGACCAATTCCTGCAATTGATTCCGCAGTACGACATGATCCTGACCTATGGCGGCGGCGACCCTGTTGTAAATGCCTACGAAGCGTTAGGCGCTCAAAAATGCGTGCCGATCTACAATGCCCTGGATACAGCCACGCACTTCCCCGTAGCGCCAAACGAACGCTTTGCCTGCGACCTTGCCTTTTTAGGAAACCGTTTGCCTGACCGCGAAGCCCGCGTAGAAGAGTTTTTCCTGAATCCGGCGGCAAGTATGCCTGACAAACAGTTTATTATTGGTGGCAGCGGCTGGGGCGATAAACCGATGAGCGAGAATGTAAAATACATTGGCCACGTGTACACCAACGACCACAACGCTTTTAACTGCACGCCAAAAGCAGTGCTCAACATCAGCCGCGAAAGTATGGCCCGCTACGGTTTCTCGCCAGCTACGCGTGTGTTTGAAGCAGCCGGTGCCGGTGCCTGCATCATCACCGATTACTGGGAAGGTATCGACTTCTTTTTTGAGCCGGATAAGGAAATACTGGTGGCAAAGAGCGGTGCCGAAGTAGCAACCATACTAGCCGACCTGACCGAAGAAAAAGCAAAAGCGATTGGCGACGCAGCCTATAAGAAAGTATTGGCTGAACACACCTATAACCACCGTGCAGAGCAGCTCGAAAAACTGCTTTACGCGAAAGTGAAACTACCAAACGAAGCACTGGCATGAACATCGTTATACTTGGCTTAACTATAACTTCTTCCTGGGGCAACGGCCACGCCACTACCTTCCGCGGGCTGGTACGCGAGCTAAAGAACAGGGGCCACGAGGTGTTGTTCCTGGAGCGCGATAAACCCTGGTACGCCGACAACCGCGACCTCCCAAATCCCGACTATTGTGAGACCGAACTTTATACTTCGCTGGATGACCTGCAGCAACGCTTTACCGAACAGGTGCGTGAAGCAGACATGGTGATTGTGGGTTCTTATGTGCCGGAAGGCGTGCAGGTAGGCGAGTGGGCCATCAAGACAGCTCAGGGCATCAAGGCGTTTTATGACATTGACACCCCGGTTACACTGGCCAAACTGGAGCGCGAAGATTACGAATACCTGCACCCCAACCTGATTCCGCAATACGACCTGTACCTGTCTTTTACCGGTGGCCCTACGCTGGAATTGCTGGAGAAGAAGTATGGCTCACCGGCAGCACGTGCCCTCTATTGCTCTTTCGACCCGGAACTATATTATCCCGAGTACCAGGAAGTAAAATGGGACCTAGGATACCTGGGTACCTACTCTGATGACCGTCAGCCACCCCTGGAGAAGCTGATGCTGGATGCAGCACGCCAATGGCCGGCAGGACGCTTTGTAGTAGCCGGTCCGCAGTACCCGGCAACTATAGCATGGCCCAAAAATACCGAGCACATCCACCACCTGCCACCAGCCGAGCACCGAAAATTTTACAACAGCCAGCGCTTTACGCAGAACATTACGCGTGCCGATATGATCAGAGCGGGTTATTCGCCAAGTGTGCGTCTGTTCGAGGCTGCTGCCTGCTGCACCCCGATCATCTCGGATTACTGGGATGGGCTGGACAGCTTGTTTAAAATAGGGGAGGAGATTCTGGTGGCACATTCGGCGAAAGATACGCTGACCTACCTGCGCGAGATCTGCAAATCGGACCGCAAGATGATAGGGGAGCGTGCCCGCAGAAAGGTAATGCAAAACCACACGGCCGCCCACCGCGCCAAAGAGCTGGAAGACTACGCACAGGAACTGATGACTGTAAGTAGTTGATGGTTGTTAGATATCAGTTACCAGCGAATAAGATTAACCTATAGTTCAGTCATTCACTCAATCACTCATTCAAAATTAGCACTATGTCACAGATAGAGCAGCTGGGGCCCTGGTTTCATAACCTGCATTTGCCAAACGGAGAGCAGACAGCCCCCAACCACAGGTTAGGCGACTTCCCATCCTTTAAATGGAAGGAGCTGACACCGTTTATACCTGCTGACCTGAGTGGCTGGAACGTGCTGGATATTGGCTGCAATGCCGGTTTTTATAGCATAGAACTGGCAAAGCGTGGTGCCAACGTGCTGGGCATTGATGTGGACCCGCACTACCTGCGTCAGGCCGAATGGGCTGCCAGGCAGTTTGGTTTAGAAGATAAAATAGAGCTGAAGCAGATGCAGGTATACGACGTAGCCCGCCTGGACCGGGAATTTGACCTGATCTGGTACATGGGCGTACTATATCACCTACGTTACCCGTTGCTTTCGCTGGACATACTTTCGCAGAAATGCCGCAAAATGATGGTGTTCCAGACCCTGACTATGCCGGGTAAAGAAGTAGCAGACGTGCCAGCAGACTTTGGGCTTGATGACCGCGAACGCATGCTGGAAGATGGCTGGCCCAAAATGGCTTTCATCGAGAAAAAGATGGCCGGCGACATTACCAACTGGTGGGCTCCCAACCATGCAGCCATCGAAGCCATGCTGCGCTCCTGCGGCCTGAAAGTTACTGACCGGCCCGGCCACGAGATGTACATTGCCGAGGTGGATGAAGAACTGAAGAAGGCGCAGCAATGGAACCAATCGGAGTATTTATCGGCCGTGGGGCAGGACTGGCAGCGTGCCGTGCAGGAGAAAGTAGCCGGTAAAAACGAGTACATGGTGAATAGCAACGGGCAGAAATAAACCTACACTTAACAACAAAACAGGCCACGTTTGCTATACTTGCAGACGTGGCTTTTTAATGCCTATACCTACACATGAACACAGCAAAAGATAAGATACAGCCCTGGAAAACCCTGAAGTCGGAGATGGTAGTGAATGAGAAGTGGTACAAGCTGCGTCGCGACGAAGTAGAATTGCCCAACGGTACTGTGCTGGATGATTATTACGTGAGTGTGCGCCCGAACGTAGTGCTCACTTTCCCGGTGACAGAAGATGGGCACGTAATCTTCGTACGGCAGTATAAGCACGCAGCCGGTAATATTTTCATAGAGCTGCCTGGCGGCGTGATAGACGACCACGAAGATAACCCTATGGAGGCTGCCCGCCGCGAAATGCTGGAAGAAACCGGTTATACTTCCGACAACATGGAACTGGTGCTGG
This sequence comes from Pontibacter sp., assembly GCA_036516435.1. Classification (GTDB taxonomy): domain Bacteria; phylum Bacteroidota; class Bacteroidia; order Cytophagales; family Hymenobacteraceae; genus Pontibacter. The sequence continues at coordinate 3,398 of DATBUF010000642.1, read as the reverse complement.
AAGTAATCGATAACCCCACCAAAGACACTAACAAAATATACTTCTACCTGGCCCGCAATGCCTATAAAGTAGCCGAGCAGGATTTAGACGAATCCGAGAATATAGAAGTACTGTATGTGCCCCTGCAGGAAGTAGAGCAGCTGGTGCTGAGTGGTAAAATAAATGTATCGGGCTCAGTTGCGCTCTGCCTGCTGGCGCTGAGAAAGCTTGGTTTATAGTTTCTGATTGGCATTGGAGTTTTAGTAGTATCAGTCAGGGGATGGTTTTATAGTTAACTATAGTTGCCACTGAACTATAGTTCTATAGTTCTATAGTTACCCTCACTTACTAACTAGAACCAAGCTGTTGTTTCATAGCATCTTGTATTCCTGGGAGCTTTACATGCCTATAGTTTTATAGTTGGCTTGGCTCCCTCCTGGGCCGGGAGGCCCCGTCTTCGGGCATCGCGCTGCGCGAATCTCTTTTGCTCGTGCCTCGCAATGCCTGACGGCACCAGATATTCACAAGGCGCTCAACCCAAAGACTGAAACATTTCGATAGCTGAACTATTGTTAGAAGAGAAGCTATAGTTGCATCGCCTTTCTCGTGGTAGTAGATCCGAGGGGACAGGTAAACCTGTCCTGCTCATGGTCAGTACCTATGAAACTATAGCTGCACTATAGTAATAGTTGAACTGTCCCCTTGAGGGGACTATAGGGGTGTTATACCTAACCTATAAAACGATAGCTCTCAACTATAGCAGAAGGCTGCTGGCGCGGGTTTGCAACCCGTGTCCTGTTTATGGTGTCGGATTTGCAATCCGACTGGCCCAGAGGGCCAAACTATAGCTGGCCACTGCAAGTGGCTGTAACTATAAAACGATAGCAACAGCCGCAGAAATGCGGACTAGGAAGTCCGCAGCAGAGGGGTTTCGGACAGGGATGTCCGAAACAGCACATGGAACGGCAACTATAACTTTCAACTACAAACTATAGGTAAGCCCCTGTCTTCCTTTCAACTATACACAAGCTGCAGAACCGCAACTACAAACTATAATTTAGCCCTTCCTATCCATTCTACTTTCCTCTCTATTAAACACTTTAAGCTATTTCTCCTCCAATCCATTAACAAAATTCTACATCAAAATTAAACTTTGTTGGTACATTTAATGTATATACATTAAATAGTTTGCTATTTTTGCAGCAACAATTCTGAAGTACATCACGAGCATGATTGAAATACAAGATAAAATTGAAGTTAATAAGCTGATACAGAATCGCTGGAGCCCGAGAGCTTTTGATAGCAGACCGGTAGAACCTGAGAAACTGGCAGCGCTGTTTGAGGCCGCCCGCTGGGCACCGTCTGCCATGAACGAGCAGCCATGGCGGTTTATGTATGCTACGAAAGACAACCCTGAAGCATACGAAAAATTACTGAGTACCCTTGCTGATGCAAATAAGGTATGGGCGCAACATGCACCGGTTCTGATTTTAAGCGTAGCTAAGGTTAACTATAGTATGGGTAGTCCGAATGCTTTTGCCTGGCACGACACAGGCATGGCTACTGCAAAACTGGCACTACAAGCTACCGAACTGGGGCTGCACCTGCACATAATGGGAGGCTATAGTACCGACAAAGCCCGTGAAGTATTGGGTATACCGGAAGGCTACGAACCGGTAAGTATGATCGCGCTGGGCTACCAGGGTGATGCAGATCAGTTACCGGAGCCGCTGAAAGCGCGTGAACTGGCACCACGCAGCCGGAAGCCGTTGCAGGAGATTGTATTTAATGGAACCTGGAAGTAAATTACATAAACTATGAGCAAGAAAATAATTCATAAAGCAAATACGAGAGGGCATGCCAACCACGGCTGGCTCGACTCACACCATACCTTTAGTTTTGCACGTTACTATAACCCTGAGCGTATGAACTTCGGGTTGCTGCGTGTACTGAACGATGACATTGTGGCTCCGGGCATGGGCTTTGGCGCACACCCGCACGATAACATGGAGATCATCTCTATTCCTTTGTCGGGCGAACTGGCGCACCAGGACAGCACCGGCAACAAGAAAGTGATCAAGACAAACGATGTGCAGATTATGTCGGCCGGCAGCGGGCTTACGCACTCGGAGTTCAACAACTCTAAAACAGAGAAGGTAAATTTTCTGCAGATTTGGGTGTTCCCGAAAGAGGAAAATATAACACCACGCTACGAGCAGAAGACCTTTAATCCGGAAGAGCGCCAGAACAAATTGCAAACTGTAGTATCGCCGGAAAAAGGGGGAGAAAGCATCTGGATCAATCAGGATGCCTGGTTTACATTAGGTACACTGAAGACCGGCTTTTCAGAAGACTATAAGCTGCATAAAAGCGGAAATGGCGTCTATGCCTTCGTGATTAACGGTGAGGTAGAAATAGACGGCGAAAAACTAAGCAGGCGCGATGGGCTTGGCATCTCTGAGGCAGAAACTATAAATATAAAGGTCACTTCTGATGCAGAACTGCTGCTGATGGAAATACCTATGAACTAATAAACACTTTGGCTAAAAGTAGAATCCCGGTTGCGTTTGCGACCGGGATTTTTTGTGCCAGTAGGGTAAACTATAAACCCGCCATAGTAAGTGCCCGTTATTACTGAACTACACATAATACAAGCTATGGAACAGGAACCAACCACCTTATTAAAAGACTACTCGCAGGAAGAAAAAGGCGCCTATTTCGGTGCACTGGCCATAATGGCATCTGCCGACGGAAAAACAACAGAAGAGGAACTACAGTTTCTGCAGATGATGGCAGAGGCTGCCGAACTACCTCAGAACGTACAACAGGAAGTAGCCGCTGTAGCTAAAAACCCTTCCATGATCAGTCTGCAGAAGTGCCTCGATGTGCTTAAACGAAGCCAGCTCCGGTTTTCTTTTGTAACCGATATCATCAGTTTTGCCAAAGCCGACGGCCAGTATACACCAGACGAGCAGCAGCGCATCAAGGAGGTGTCGGATTACCTGGGTATAGACCAGCAGCAGTACAGCATCCTGGACCAGTTTGTAGATAAAGCAGACCAGGCCAAGCAGCAGGGCGAAGATCCTACTTCCCAGTCGTTTCTGAACAAAAGTGGCTTCGGCAGCATGTTTAAGAATGCAGGGATTTCACCAGCTATGGTGACAGGCATGCTGGGTATCCTGGCGCCCATTGTATTATCCGGGATGATGCGTCGGCGCGGGGGCAGGGGCATGATGGGAGGCATGGGTGGCGGACTATTGGGAGGTTTGCTCGGCGGCGGTATGATGGGAGGCGGCATGTACGGTGGTGGTATGATGCGTGGCGGTGGCTTAGGCTCTATCATCTCTATTCTAGGCGGCCTGGGCGGACGGCGTGGTTACAGTAGCATGGGCTCCGGCGGATTAGGTTCGTTGCTGGGC
>DATBUF010000641.1:0-2409 GCA_036516435.1 Pontibacter sp. | reverse complement strand
ACCAGCAACTATAGCCAACTATAGAACTATAGTTTGGATCAACCAGCAACTATAGAATGATAACTTGTAGTTAGAAAACAACTATAAGACCATACAGCAACTATAAACTATAACATAAAAAGAAAAAGGCCTTCCGTTTGTAGCGGAAGGCCTTCGTATTACCTATAAAACTATAGTTTAGATCGAGAACAGCATACCAGCAACAGTCGCCGACATCATACACGCAATGGAAGCGCCGAGCAGGGCCAGCAAACCAAGCTTCGAGATATTTCCCTGCTGATTTGGAGCCATACCACCAATGCCACCTACCTGTATAGCAATAGAGCTGAAGTTAGAGAAACCGCACAACGCGTACGTTGCCATAATCACAGACTTAGTAGTTAATGTCCCGGCTTCTTTCATGTTGGCCAGGTCCAGGTAAGCCACAAACTCGTTAATAGCTGTTTTCTGGCCAAGCAAACTACCTACCTGCAGCGTATCCACCCACGGCACACCCATTATAAAGGCAAACACCCGGAAGATCTGGCCCAGGATGTACTGGAACGAGAAACCGTCGAACTGGCCGTTTGTGCTGGCTACCACCAACTCATTCAGGCCTGTAACGGCACCTAGTTTCATGAGGGCATAGTTCAGCAGCGCAATAACCGCGATAAAGGCGAGCAACATACCACCTACGTTCGCCGCCAATCTCAAACCATCCGCAGCACCTCTCGAAACGGCATCAATAATGTTAACGCCAATCTGTTCCGGGTTAACCTCCAGCCTTGTGTTGATTTTATCTCCTTCTGTTTCAGGCACCAGCATTTTGGAAAGTACAATACCGGCTGGCGCGTTCATGATGGAGGCTGTTAACAAGTGCGCTGCAAATACGGCCTGTTGTGCCGGGTCGTTGCCACCTAAAAACGACACATAAGCTGCCAAAACACCACCGGCCAAGGTAGCCATACCACCCGTCATCAAACACATCAGCTCCGAGCGCGTCATAGTCGGGATAAACGGACGTACCAGTAGCGGTGCCTCTGTCTGTCCCATAAAAATGTTACCTGCCGCAGAAAGGCTCTCAGCACCAGACAAACGCATCCCCTTCGACATTACCCAGGCAATACCATACACGATCTTCTGCAGAACGCCTAAATAGTATAAACCGGAAGAAACTGCTGAGAAGAAAATAATGGTGGGAAGAACGTTGAAAGCGAAGATAAAGCCTAAACCTGCATTTTGCGCCGGGTCAGCCAGGTTACCGAACAGGAATCTTGCTCCTTCGTTGGAGAAGCTGAGCAGCTTTACAAAGGCACGGCTTACAAAAGCAAAGCCATCTGCTACCAGCGGCACCTTTGTTACGAGCACCCCAAATAAAATCTGGAGAAATACCCCGTAGATAACAATTCTCCAGTTAATGGATCTCCTGCTGGTCGAGAACAGGTAACCAATTAATAACAGGACTATAAGGCCTATTATTCCTCTAAAAACATCAAACATATTTAGGCTAAAAATTTGCCAAAAGTAAGGGTAATTCGTTATAAAACAAAAAGTCCTGCACGGTTATAGTGCAGGACTTTTCAGCTATTTTACGTAATTTTTAATTGCGCTTATTTAATTCATCTCGGATCTTGGCTGCCTTCTCGTAATCCTCTTTCTCCAGGGCCTCGTGCAACATCTTGTTCAGCTCATCTACCGAGGTTTCGTGCAGGGGCTCTTTGGAGCTGCTGCTGCCCGATGATGTACTTTTTACAGTTGCCTCTTCGCTTTCTTCTTCCTCATCCTCCAGGTCGCTGAGAATGATGCCGGCCTCAGAGAGCACGCTCTCCACTGTATAAATAGGTACGCCAAAGCGCAAACCTATAGCAATCGCATCGGATGGGCGTGCATCCAGCTCAAATTCCTTCTCGCCATCTGTGCACATGATCTTGGAATAGAACACCCCTTCCTTCAGGTCCGAAATAAGAACTTCGGTAATGCTCACGTTTACCTGCTCTGCAAACGACTTGAACAGGTCGTGGGTGAGCGGGCGGTTAGGGTTTATTTTTTCGATCTGTATGGCGATGGACTGAGCCTCAAACATTCCGATAATGATCGGCAGTCTTCTGTTTCCATCCCTCTCACCGAGTACAAGCGCAAACGAACCCGTTTGCGACTGACTGGAAGAGAGCCCGAGTATCTCTAATTGAATTTTTTTCACAATTAAGCCTTCTTAGTCTATTTGTCCAGGGCTTTAGCAGCCTCTATTAATTTAGGAACTACGTCAAAAGCATCGCCAACGATGCCATAATCTGCAGCTTTGAAGAACGGAGCTTCAGGATCCTTGTTAATAACGACAATAACTTTAGAAGAGTTAACACCAGCCAAATGCTGAATGGCACCCGAAATACCAATGGCAATGTACAGGTTAGGGCTTACAGTGATACCTGT
>DATBUF010000640.1:0-2407 GCA_036516435.1 Pontibacter sp. | reverse complement strand
AATCAAAATTTGGCCAGGCGGATGGATATGCCAGTTGCTTCTGGCACCTGGTTCAAAGTAGACGTTGCCTACAAGCGTGGCATAAGTAGAATCCGCAGGAACTAAACCATAATTCCAGGCCTTACCTGTGAAATATTCTGCCGGACCTAAATCACCTTTCGGGAAGATGCTTTGCACGGCTGTTGCAGCTGCCTGCTGATCAGATTGTTCTTTACAGCCTGTGGTTAGCAGGCCGCAAAGAGCAATGGCTGTAATCAAAGATGTTCTCATACTATTTAGCCTTAGTTCTATTTTGTTTTTGTAGCACTATTCTTCTCTGCCTGAGCAGTCTTACTTGTCTTCAGGTTTTCGTTGAAGAATGATGTTAGCTTATCGAAAGGAATCTTATCTAACCTGTCGTATAAATCGACGTGGTCTGCACCCGGTACAACTACCAATTCTTTCGGCTCGGAAGCCATCTTATAAACATCTTCAGAATAATAGCGGGAGTGCGCCTTTTCTCCCGCAATCAGCATAACCGGGCGAGGCGCAATCATCTCCATGTTGGCTGCCATCGGGAAGTTGAAGAAGGACATGGGTGTTGTAGCCGTCCACGCGGTGGTAGAGTTGATGGACCTTGAATGGAAACCCCGCGGTGTTCGGTAATAATCGAAGAAAGCAGCCAACACAGGGTCTGGGTTCTTAGGCAGCGTTTCAGGGAGCACCCGCTTTCCTTTTACAAGATTGCCCTTTTCGTCAAAAGGCACTTCGTGCAAGCCTACTGCATTGTTTCCGTTCTCGGCATCTGCCCAACGCTGCTGGCTCAGGTACTCCATCACCTGTTTGCGCTGTTCCATGGTATAACTGTCCTTGTAGCTGCGGCTCATGCTGCGCGACATATCATACATCGAAACCGTGGCTACTGCTCTTATCCGGGTATCACTGGTGGCAGCAGTAAGGGCCATACCGCTCAAACCACAAATTCCCAGTGCACCAATGCGGTCACGGTCAACGGAAGGCAACAAACCCAGATAGTCGACGGCTGCGCTGAAGTCTTCTGTAAAAATTTCAGGCGAGCCAACATTACGGGCTTCTCCGCCACTTTCTCCTGTGAAGGACGGGTCAAATGCCAGTGTTACAAAACCTCTGGCAGCCAACTGGTTTGCATAAAGTCCCGCAGACTGCTCTTTCACTGCGCCAAACGGTCCGCTAATGGCCAATGCCGCCAATGGTTCGCTTCCACGTTTTTTGGGAAGGTATAGATCGCCAGTTAAGGTAATGCCATACCTGTTTTTGAAGGTTACTTTTTCTCTTGTGACCTTGTCACTTAGTTTAAAAGTATATTCTTCTTTTATTTCTGTCTTGTTCATCTTGACTGACTTTTTGATTTGTGCATAAGCCTGCCCCCATATCAGGAGGGATACAATGGCCAATACTGTTATCTTTTTCATGTTTGCTGAAAATTTTAGAGGTTAAAGGAAACGGTACTGTAGCCACATCACTCCTTCGTCGAGTTGTCTGGCTTCAGCGAGTTGCAGTGGTGCGGCGGGCCCTTTTACCAGGTATTCACTTACTTCAAAAGAGGTCGGTGTTTTCGGTGTGCCGTCAACAAGCGGTAGCAGCAACAGGCTTAGTTCATCTAGTAAGCCTTCATTTAGAAGAGAGCCGTTGATATGACCCCCTCCTTCCAGCATGAGTATTTGAATTGGAAACAGGGTAGCTAATTGGGATAAAGCTAATTTGAAATCAATCTGCTTTTCGCCTGCTATAATGTATGAGATGCCCAATTGCTGCAAGTAGTGCAGGTACTCGTCACTCACCTGGTTGGTTAGTATTTCAATGATGTGGTCTCCATAAATCTCATTGTTTTCCCACCCAAGTTTGCCGGAAGGATCGACGGCGATGGCAAAAGAGGTAGCTTCGTTATCACCAATAAAAACCTCTCTTGCTATGGCCTTGCCTGGTTTTCTCAGTTCCGGTTGCCTCCCTTTGGTAAAGTCCTTTTCCATCGTGACTCTACCGACCATCCACGCCTGGCTGTTGAAGGAATTATGGCACTGCTCATAAAGTGCAGAAAACGTTTTTTGTTTTTCTTTATCTCCCCAGTTTGCACTGATAATCCGGCCGTCTACTGTGGAGGCCATGTGGCAAATGACATATGGTTTGTTCATCTTTTAAATCAGATTTTAGAATACTTAGGCTAGTAATGTATTAGTATTGAGCCGCAGCTATCTATGCAGCTAAACGAGGCGTATCACAGTTTGAATTTTCTCCACTGGTCTTTGCTGCTCTCTGGTCCGAGAGCTCTCTGAAGACCATCATGGCAAATGCCAGGACACCAAATGCGGCACCGACCCAAGGCAGATCCTGAAGGCCATTGGTAGCTATAAACCATCCGCCCGCTACGGTACCCATTGATACACCCAGA
>DATBUF010000639.1:0-7198 GCA_036516435.1 Pontibacter sp. | reverse complement strand
CGCTGCCCCCAACAGACCAGGTGGTAGTACAGATGGCCGCCTTTTCCTGCTTTATAAGATCTTTCTGCCTGTCTACTATCTCCGATAATTTTGTTTTGTAGGCCTCAGAGTCATCCAGGTTAAAGAAAGGTTTATAAATTCCAAAGTCAATTATGTCAAGGTCTGCTTCATAGAGATGTACATCATGCTCAAGCTTGGTCAGAAGCTCCTTGCCGTTCCGGTATTTCTCCCGGAGCTCTTCGGCTGCTTTCTGCATAAGTTCATACTCTTTGCTCTTGTCTGAAAGTGTCTGTTCAATATCAATGATAGGGCGATACCTTTCCAAAGAAAAACCAAGCTCTTTAATATCATTTTTCGCCTTAGATAACTTCTTCAGGAGGATGAAGATTACAGCTCCCAGTGTCAGGATCAGCAGTATAGAAATAGTAAGTACCATTTAAATTATGTTAGATGTGTTTAGTCACAGACAACAGCAGGAAGGAATATTATATTCCTGAATTTATACAAGTAAGATTGTGAGTCGATTAATATGCGGCTACAGCATTTGAGACCGCAAGCCCGATACTCTTTGCCCCCTTGTAGCCAAAGGATTTTAGCTTGAATTTTACCTGATTGCCTGGTGTAAAGTAGTCGTAGATCGTTTGCGTTTCGGTGCCTAGCAGCGTCTGGGTTTTGCTATAGTAGCTGATGGTCAGTACCACATCCTTATAGGTTGCTATAGTTGCCGAGCTTCCTACAGTTCCTACCATTACCCATTCGCCAATCAGGTTTTTCCGGTAGGTGCCGTCTACTGTTAAAAAAGTAGTGGGGTACAGGGTTTCCTGTTGCTCCAGTGTAAGCCTGGCCTCTTCATAAGTAATGTCGTTGTTGGAATAGCCGGAGTCGCAACCGGTAAGGCCACCTGCCAGCATTGGGGCAAGAGTAAAGAGGAGTAAAAGCTTTGTTTTCATAGGCTAAAAGTAAGCTGCTCGGTGCACCGGGCGCACAGGTCAGTGGTGGTGCATCCGCTGTTGCTATATACCATGTAAGTATAGAAATATTTTGTTTTTATTCAAAGAATAATATATATTAATAGCAGGATTATTAAACCAGCCTGCCGAAATGAGAAAACACCTCCTCCTGCTCTTATTCCTGTTTGTTGCTATAGTTTGCCAGGCGCAGACCGTCTACAAAACCAAAACAGGTGCAAAGTACCACGTGCAAACCTGTCGCTATCTGAAGAGCTCTTTCCAGACCACCGTTGCCGAAGCGCAGGCAGAGGGATTAACTGCCTGCAGTGTCTGTAAACCTGCCTCAGCAGCAACTACCAACGCGGTGCAGCGGCAGGAGAGTAGCACCACCCCGGCGGTAAGAGCTGTAACTACCAGCAGTAGCCGCTCCTCATCCGGCAGCGTGCAATGCTCGGGCACCACTAAAGCAGGTAACAGGTGCAAGCGCATGACTACCAGCAGCAACGGCAGGTGTTACCAGCATTAAGCAGACTCTCTTACACAAACATTTCCTGCATCCGGTAATCTTTGAGCCAGTTCAGCAGAATACTTAGAGCACCATCTGTGCCTATAGCTGTTGTTATGGTTTTATTGCCCCTTCCTTACTAAGGCCGTTTAAAGCTGCAATTTTACACTTTTATAGAAGCAACCACGCAGAGCAGAAGGCGGGATTTTTCACATTGCCGGGCTGTGTAAAAATGCTGGAGCAGTAGTTTCCTTTTAAGATGTGCCGGTGCGTAGTGGGTTAACCTGCCAACGCTCCGGGAACCTGTTTTCAGCTTCCTGTGCGCCAAGCACAGATCCTGATTGAAGGCCCGGAACGGCGACACTGTAGGTATGCATCTGCTGACCTTGCTCAGGAAATGATTGTACACCTGTAGGCTCACAAGGAGTAGAACTTCGTTTCGTAGCTTTATACTTCAATACTTCATCTGAAGTAAGGACTTGTTAGGGAGTCTTATCATTGTGCCGGTTACCTTTTGTCGATGTTCAGCGTGCAGATCCATCTCTGAGCTTAGGGCAGTTTCCTGGAAGTGTTTCAACTAGGGTGTGTCTGAAAAATAAGGTTTGAGGCAAATTCTGATAAAGGGCAGCTGCACAAAGGCTAGATAGCTGTCAGCGAGTTTGTCGATCCGGCAGGCAAAGCGCCTCATCTCCTTGAGCCTGCCAAAGAGCCTCTTGATGATGTTTCTTTGGCGGTACAGTTCCTGCTCATTTTGGGAGGCCTTCCCTTTCTTTTGCGCCTGCTTCCCTGTGGCATGCCTCGTTCCGGTATCTGGGCACTTATCGACTGCTCCCGCAACGCCTTGCGGATAAGCTGACTGTCATAGCCTTTGTTGGCCACCACTGTTTTAGGCTTTCGCTTCTCCAGCGCCAGAAGACGAAGCAGTTGCGGGCCTCGCCGGCCTGGCCGCCGCTCAAGAGCACCTGCAGCGGAAAGCCCCTGCCACAGCACAACAGCTAGGCAAAGAAGCGCTCCACTTGCCATCTCTTTCTGTAGCGGCGCAGCTTTCTACCATCCTGCGTCTTTTTCTTCACTCTGTTTTTATCAGCTCCACACCCTGTACCGTCCTGAAATAAGTTGACACCAAAGTTGACTTATATGGAAGAGACAAGCAAGCAAGGCTTTTTGCGGAAGAGCCAAAAGGACTACAGTTTAGCCTTCAAACTGAGTGTAGTAGACCAGGTAGAAAAAGGGCTCTTGACCTACAAGCAGGCCCAGGCCAGGTACGGCATCCAGGGCCGTTCGACTGTTTTAGTGTGGCTGCGTAAACACGGGCAGTTAGACTGGAAAAGCAAACGCCCCATGAAAGAAAAACAGCCACCCCACAGCAGGATCCACTAGCTGGAAGCCAAAATAAAACGGCTCGAGCAGGAGAAGCTGATCTTGAACCGGGCCATCGACATTGCCGATGAGCAGTTCGGCATCAACATTAGAAAAAGTATTTGCCCTCTCGCAAATAGCTTTCAGGCCAAAGGGGCAGCAAGAACCACCCGAAAGCAGGTAGCCCACAGCCTGGGTTACAGCCGCCAGTACCTCTACAAGCTGCAAAAACAAGAAGCTCGCACCACTCTTGTTCACCAGCAGGTGTGCCGGCTGGTCTTGAAGGAGCGCAGGCTTTCAAGTAGAGCTTTTACTCTCCCAGGCCGTAGAACTCTATAACCACCACAGACCACATTTGGCTCTGAAGATGAGAACCCCACAGCAGGTACACCAAGAAAAAACCCGGCCTGCCTCTGCGTGTCACGGTGGCCGGCAAGCGGACTGAATTAACCACTAGGCTGTGTCTGAAAATGGAATTTAGGTACATCTGCTGTGGTTGTATGCATTGGAGGGGATAGAGAAAGTGAGCCACGGTAGGTACGAGTTAAGTGAGCGGCAATGGGAGTTGGTGAAAAAAGAACTGCCCTGGCCAGTTGTCAGAGCGGATGACAAGGGCAGACCCAGCCGCTCCGACAGGGGAATGCTGAACGGGATTTTCTGGTTCTTGTGCTCGGGCAGCCCCTGGCGGGATTTGCCCGAGAAGTATGGTCCCTGGCAAACAGTGTATGACCGGTTCAGGAAGGGGCAGCAGCAGGTGGTTTATGAGGGCATTCTTCACAAACTCCGGCTCCGCCTGCAGCAGTATGGCTCCCTGGAATTGAGCACCTGGTTTGTAGATGCCACCATCAACAAGGCGCATAAGTCAACCGCCGGGGCTAAAAAAGAAGCAGCAGGTGAACCTTTGTCGAGATGCTGGGAGGCTTCTCGACAAAGGTTCACCTGTTGAGCTGTGGCAAAGATTCTCCTTTACAGGTGCGGCTAACGGCTAGGCAGGCTGGGGAAGCCGGGCAGTTTTCCAAGCTACTGCAACTGAAAAAGCAAAAGCCAATGGTCCTAGTAGCGGATAAAGGCCACGAGAGCCAAGTGATCAGGAAAGCGTTGCGGGAGCACCTAATAAGGGCACAAATATCAGAAAGATGCCTTTCGAAAGGAAGCAGACGCCGCAGAAAAGGAAGGTCGCCTGTAGTAGACAAAGTGCTCTACAGCCAGCGGAGTATTATTGAAAGGCTCTTTGGCAGGCTTAAGGAAATGAGGCACTTTGCCTGCCGGTTCGATAAACTGGCAGGCACCTACATGGCTTTTATTCAGCTGGCCTTTATGAGAATCTACCTCAAACCTTATTTTTCAGATACACCCTAGAAAGAGTATTCAACTTAATTATTTGGGTAACTTATATTAAGTTGAAATAGGGTTTCGGAGATCCTATTTTGCTTGCTGGTAATGTTGATACTTGAATTTTAGCAAGTGCATGTTTGGCTGAGCTTCAAATCCAGCATTTTGGCATCGTGTTGGGTAGTCTTGATAGAAGTATGGCCGAGCATCTTTGAGACACTTTCCATGTGTAATAGCATCCTAGTTATATTGATGCTTTTATCAATGCATTACGTGGTTGTGTTTCATTAACTCACCGAAACAAGCTCTACTTTTCGCTTTCTGTTTCAGCTGAAAATATTTTAGAGTGAAGGTGCACATTTTAATAAAATGTATCAACAGCTTAGCATAGTTATACTTGATACTATCAGCTGATTTTCATTTCTCCTAAATACTGATTGATTTAAGAGGTTGTTTTGATTTGCTTGAATAAGAAAGCAGGTGCCGGTTGTTAAGGTAAGAAAAGTTTGCAGACTTATGATTTACCCAAGCAGTTTAACCGACACCCAATGGGTTTAGTAGAGGCGTTATTTGAAGATCAAATGCTGCAGCGTAAGCGTCAGTGGCCGCTTTTCAGCATTCTTGACGCGATACTCTACATAATCAAGGGTGGTGTGCAGTAGCGCATAATGCCGCTGGACCTTCCCTACTGGCAGACCACTTACTATTATTATTGCAAATGGCAGCAGGATGGTTGCTGGGAGGTGCTGCATGATTGCCTTAGCAAGCAGGTAAGGAGCAGGTACGGTAAAGAATCCTCTCCGAATGTGGGCATCATTGATTTGCAGAGCGTAAAGTCCGTGCAGCAGGGCGGCGAGTGGGGCTATAATGCGGCCAGGCGGGTACAGGGGCGCAAAAGGCATTTGATGGTGGACACAACACACTGGACCTTTTGATCGTGCTCATCGTGCACCGGGCTGATGTGGCGGAGCAGTAGGAGGCTCAGCGGCTACTGCAAAGGGCTGCTTCCAGATTAGCAGACTTTAGCCGCCTTAGGCTCTTTTTTGCTGACCAAGGCTACGGCGGGCTTACATTGTGGAAGTGGGTGAAAAATACCTTCCGCCACTTGAACTGGAGGCTGGAGATTGTACATAAGCTCCACAAAAAAGCCTTTACCTAAACGATAGATAGCAGAGCGCACTTTGCCTAGCTCTATCTCAGGTTATCTTAAGGCTATGTAGTTGAAACAAAATTATCTGAGACAATGATCCAGGTAGCTGTGATTCACTTGATGCTTAGAAACTAGCTAAATAAATTCAAAACAGCCTCTAAGAGAAGCATAATTTTTTTCATCATCTCTGTAGTGTAAAGTCAAAGATAAATATATAGGTTTACATATGTATTAAGCATATAAGTTTACCACGATGAAGACTCGGAAGACAGACTTTGAATTCAATCCCCAATACTTACTGCAATTTTACCTTCGAGCAATTAAGCTTGGCATTACAAGCCATTGTCGAAGAGCATGTTTAGCTTGGTTCCTGCTTTTGTTCCTGGCAGTACCTGCAATTTCTCAAAAGCAGCCAATCATTGATATTCCCACCCCGAATGCTGCCAGCCTGGGGCAGTACGGGCAGGTACCGGTGAGTACATTTAATGGCCTGCCTTCCATTTCTGTTCCTATCTACGACTTTCGCTTTAAGGACATTCATCTGCCAATCAGTTTAAGCTATCATGCCGGCGGGAATAGAACGGAAGATTTCCCGGGCTGGGTAGGCTTAGGGTGGACACTGAATGCAGGAGGCTCCATTACTCGTATTGTGAACGGGAAACATGACGAGATTCATACCAACGATCTTAATAAAGCGATAGTTATTAATGGGCAGCCTCATGCAGCATATGACGTGAGGAAGAATTATGGATATTTTAGTCGTTCTGGTGAACTGGATAATCCGAATTGGTTTACCCAAGGATTCATGGTTAATTATGCAGAGAATAATAATCTCTTATATTTAGGCTTAATGCCTTTTGACGCAGAGCCGGATGAATTTATTTTTAATGCAGGAGACTTAAGTGGCAGTTTTTTTATGATTCGAGATCAGTACGGAAACTTGAAGGTGAAGGTGAAGTCAAAGAGCGGCGAGCATTTGAAAGTTGAACCTGTTGTCTCTACTGCGCGTGTCGAATTATCCATTTTTATGAAGTGGGAGGATCGTGAACATGATTATAAAGCTAAGATGGAGCGGTCCTTTATGGGCTTCACTATCACCCGCTCGAACGGGATGAAGTACTACTTCGGAGGAGATGTTACCTCCATAGATATGAACACTGTAAGAACAGGAAACAGTTTTACAACTATTGCAACCAGCTGGCATCTTTCAAAGATAGAGTCGCCAGATAAATATGCCATTACGCTACAGTATAAAAAAGAAGGAGATGTTTTTGTTCAGGCAAAGAACAGAAGCCAGCAATGTATCCTTAATGGTTATAATAACACAGGGAATAAATGTTATCCGGTTCAAATTACCAATGAAACGGAGACCTCTTATTCCCTGCAGCATCCGAGCTACCTTTCGAAGATTGTTGCCCCAGATGGGAGAACGGTAGAGTTCCAGACGAGCCCATCCAGCCAAAGAATGTATAATTACGGCGACAAGCAACATTTACGGAATGTATTCAACGACATGCCCGACCCTTTTCATGATGAATTCTTGCTTGGAAATTATTACCTGCAGTTAGATAAAATAGAAATAGACGGCGGGCTACATGGAAGGGTACACCCAAGGATAGAAGCAACTTTTAATTATACGAGTAGTGCAAACCAGCGATTGAAGCTGCTGGCGTTGGCAATTGCACCTACATATGATGAAGCAAATAAGCAAAGTTATGCCTTCAGCTATAATTCCCACAGTTTACCTGCTTATAACAGTAAGCTAAGTGATAACTGGGGGTACTTTAATAATAAGTATTATGGGAATGTAACAGATTTTGAAGAAATGTTTGGCTTTAGGTCTGCTGATACTGCCTTCATGAAATCAGAGATACTGGAAAAGATTGTCTATCCAACTGGAGG
>DATBUF010000638.1:0-7512 GCA_036516435.1 Pontibacter sp. | reverse complement strand
CTTTCTTTAGCTCATCCAGCATTTTGCTGTACTTTACTTCTTTGCCATTCTTCGTGAAGAGCTGGTAAGCTGGTTTATCCTGGGCCATGGCAGTTATAGTTTGGAGCATAAACATAAAAGCAAATAGAATCCGGAACATCTTATAGTTGGCTTTGGTTAAGACGATAAGGTAAGATATAAAAAGAGCCGGTACGTTGCTGCACCGGCTCTTATACTTTTAACTATAGTTTACACTCTGTAGAACAACCACTTCGAGAGTTCTTTATAGTTGATCTTTTTGCCATACATCAAAATACCTATACGGTAAATACGGGCCGCAATCCACGTGGTGAAGATAAACCCAAGTATCAGCAATGCCATAGACAGTAACAGCTCCCACGCTGGTACACCGAACGGCACACGCACCATCATAACTATAGGCGATGTAAACGGTATAATCGACATCCAGAAAGCCACCGCCCCGTCAGGGTTCTTGAGCACTACAGAATACGACATGATGAACGAAATTACCAACGGAATGGTAATCGGCATCATAAACTGCTGGGTGTCTGTTTCATTATCCACGGCAGCGCCAATGGCCCCGAACAGGGAACCGTAAAGCAAATACCCGCCTAAGAAGTAAAACAGGAAACAACCAAGTATAAGCAACAATGGCAGGTTGGCGAAGCTCTGAGTGATATCCTGCACGGTATTGGCAAACTCGTCGCTGTTAGCAGCGGCTTCTTCCGGAGTCTCGGAGTCTAAGTTGGCGACACTCTCGCCTTCTGCGGCCACTTTCCCGGCCTGGTACTGCTCCATAGGCGATGGCGCCGCATCTACCCCAAACGCTGCTGATACAGCGGTAACAGCAACAAACGAGAGTACAATCCAGAGCAGAAACTGCGTAAGACCAACAGCTGCAATGCCGATGATCTTGCCCATCATCAACTGAAATGGCTTCACCGACGAGATCATAACTTCTACAATGCGGTTTGTTTTTTCTTCGATCACACCACGCATGATCTGCACGCCATACAGGAAAATGAAGAAGTAAATAATAACCGCTCCTACTACTCCTGCTGCTGATGTAATGATGGCGTTGTTATCTTTTTCGCCTTCATCGCTCAGGTTAATGGTGTTCAGTTTTACGTCTGCCTCTATCTTTTTCAGAGTTTCACGGTCCAGTCCGGAAGCCAGGAAACGCTGGTTCTCAATCTCTTTCTCCAACGCATTCTCTAACCTAATCTGTGTCTGCAGGCTGGTGTTCTTTTTGCCATACACGGTAATTCCCTTCGGGTCATCTATCGAGATCTTCGGGATATAAAGCAGTGCGGTGTTGTCGGTTTCCTGGTACACGGTTTTTGCCTGCTCCAGCGTTCCGGAAAGGGGCACAAACTTCAGGTCCTTTTTATTTTCCAGCTTCCCCTCAAACAGGCCGCTTTCGTCTAGCACCATCACTGTCTCCTCTTCACCGGACATGGCAATAAGCAGACCCGGCAAAATCATAAAGGCAGCCAGCAGCAGCGGCGTAAGCAGCGTCATGATGATGAAGCTCTTTTTGCGGACACGCGTCAGGTACTCGCGCTGTATTATTAACCAGATCTTATGCATGGTATGTTTCAGTTACTTTACGGATGAAAATGTCGTTTATGCTTGGCACCAGTTCTATAAAAGAGTGCACTTCTACCCGCTCGATCAGGTAACGCAGCAGGTCGTTTGGCTTGGTGCCGTTCAGTAGTTTTACGCTTGCCCGGAACACACCGTGATTTTCGTGCTGCTCTAACACCTCATAATCCGGAGACGTGATCATCAGGTGCCCGTTACCAATAACCTGGAAGGTATCTGTTTTATAGGCATCTTTGATCTCGCGCACCGGCCCATCCAGCACCTTCTGCGAGCGGTTTATCAGGGCAATGTTGTCGCAGAGTTCCTCTACCGACTCCATGCGGTGCGTAGAGAAAATGATGGTAGCGCCGTTTTCGCGGAGGCGCAAAATCTCATCCTTTATCAAATTGGCATTGATCGGGTCGAAGCCGGAAAAAGGCTCATCCAGGATAATGAGCGATGGCTCGTGCAGCACAGTGGCAATGAACTGTACTTTCTGCTGCATTCCTTTCGAGAGGTCTTCTATGTTCTTATCCAGCCACTCGCGTATTTCCAGGCGGTCTATCCAGCTCTTGATACGTGCCGAAGCATCTGCTTTGGAAAGGCCCTTCAGCTGTGCTAAATACAGCAACTGCTCCCCTACTTTCATCTTTTTATAAAGCCCGCGCTCTTCGGGCAGGTAACCCATATCCTTAATGTGGTCAGGCTTCAGGCGCTCGCCCCGGAAGTATATTTCGCCCTCGTCGGCACCTGTTATCTGGGTAATAATACGGATAAGGGATGTTTTACCGGCTCCGTTCGGGCCAAGTAAGCCAAAAATGCAGCCGGCCGGAATGGCAAAACTTACATTATCGAGTGCGGTATGGTTGGCATAGCGCTTGGTAACGCCATCAATCTTTAGAATACTCAAAACTGAAAACCATTTGGTGTAACCAAAAATAGCTTTATCTCCCCAGAACGGCAACATTATATCAGGCTAATACTATACTTTTCGACAAACCCGAACTATAGCCAGATGAAAAGTTATAGTAGCAGGCTGGTAAAAGCAGAAGAGCCGGCCCCTTTGCTCAGGAGCCGGCTCTTGCCTATAGTTACAGCTGCTTACTGAAAGTAGTCTTTTACCTTCTCGAAGAAGCCTTTTTCGTTTTTACCGGGGTGTGGTGCGAAATTATCTGACTCGCGCAGGCGCTCCAGCATGGCGCGCTCTTCTGAGTTCAGGTGCTTCGGAGTCCAGACGTTGATATGGATCAGCTGATCGCCTTTGCCATAGCCGTTTATGTCTTTTATACCTTTACCGCGCAACCTGAAGATCTCGCCGCTCTGTGTGCCCGGCTTAATGTTGATCTTTACTTTACCGCTTATAGTTGGCACCTCAATATCGGCACCTAAGGCAGCATCCATAAAGCTGATGTACTGGTCAAAAATCACGTTGTTGCCATCACGCTTCAGGGTTGGGTGCTCTTCTTCCTCAATCTGGATGAGCAGGTCGCCTGCTACACCGCCGCGCTCCGGTACGTTACCTTTGCCGCTCATCGACAGCTGCATGCCATCCATTACGCCAGCCGGCACATTAATGGTGATAACCTCTTCCTGCAACTCTCTGCCGCTTCCATGGCATACGTCGCAGCTTTTGGTCACTATGCGGCCTTCGCCGTTACAGGTAGGGCACGTAGCGGTGCTCACCATCTGGCCCAACATGGTATTTACAACCTTACGCACCTGGCCAGAGCCCTGGCACTGGCCGCAGGTCTGCATTTCGGTTCCGTTTTTGGCTCCGTTACCACCGCAGGTACCGCAGGCTACATAGCGTTTTACTTTTATCTTCTTCTCAACGCCGTTTGCAATTTCCTCCAGGTTCAGCTTCAGCTTAATACGCAGGTTGCTGCCCTTGCGCTGACGACGGCCACCACCGGAACGCCCGCCTCCGAAGAAGCTCTCGAATCCGCCGCCACCGAAAATATCCCCGAATTGTGAGAAGATATCTTCCATGTTCATGCCGCCACCACCGAAGCCGCCATTCATACCCTGATGGCCGAACTGATCGTAACGCTGACGTTTCTGAGGATCGCTGAGCACCTCGTAGGCTTCAGCTGCTTCCTTAAACTTGTCTTCCGCGGTGTGGTCGTTCGGGTTTTTATCCGGGTGGTATTTGATGGCTAACTTGCGGTAAGCTTTCTTGATCTCCTCCTGCGTGGCTCCCTTGCTTACCTCCAGCACCTCGTAATAATCTCTCTTGGCCATTTGCTTACGCTCCTATTACAACTTTTGCGAAACGGATAACTTTCTCGTTTAATGTATAGCCTTTTTCAACCACGTCCACAATTTTACCCTTAAGCTCCTCAGAGGGAGCCGGAATTTGTGTGATCGCTTCCTGAACATCAGCATCAAAGCTA
Organism: Pontibacter sp.; assembly: GCA_036516435.1. Taxonomy (GTDB): domain Bacteria; phylum Bacteroidota; class Bacteroidia; order Cytophagales; family Hymenobacteraceae; genus Pontibacter. The sequence continues at coordinate 3,535 of DATBUF010000638.1, read as the reverse complement.
TCGCCAGCTTTCGTTTCCATCGCCTGCAGGCCTTTTTGGTTCAGTGTCTGCTTCAGCTTATGAAACACAAGCTCCAGGCCCTGCAACAATGCATCCACATCTTTGGTTTCTTCCATCGACTGGCGGGCACGCTCCATATCATCCAGCACCGGCAACAGGTTCGTCATCAGGTCCTCGTTTGCAGTCTTTATCAGGTCGATGCGCTCTTTGGCTGTACGGCGTCTGAAGTTCTCGAACTCAGCCATTAAACGAATGTACTTATCTTTCATCTCTGCCAATTCTGCAGCCGCACCATTTTCCTGCCCTTCTGTTGCAGTTTCAGAGGTTTCGTCCGCCTGGTTCAGGGTTTCTTCTGTTTCAGCACTGGCAGTGTTATCCTGTAGTTCCTCGTGCTCCTGTTCTTTTTTAATATCTTTATCTGACATAATGCCTTAAAAAGTTAGATGAATAGGTCTGTATCGTCTTTTCAATTCTCTTGCCAAACCGGCTGCCGTGCCATTCTGGCACTTTATAATTTTGAATAAGTGAATAATTGAATGATTGAATTACTGGCGAATTACCTCCAACTATAGTTCAGTTAACGCTTGCCTTCTCTCCCTTATCTCAGCACCCCTTACAGGATAACAAGATGGGAAAACATTCACTCAATCATTCATTCAAAACTCACTTACTTTCCTGCTGCGCAGATACAAAAAACGGTAGACAGCCTGAGAGCCGCTACCGATCTTTTTGTAAACTATAGTTTCTGGTTTAGCTGTTCAGCGCATTCCAGATCATGTCTTTCAGTTGGGTAATGTTCTTCCCTGTTATGCTGGAAATAAATACCGTCTCCAGGCCTTCAGGCAAAGTGCTGCGCATCTCGTTCTCCAGCTCTTCGTCCAGCATGTCGGACTTAGTAATGGCCAGAATACGTTTTTTATCGAGCAATTCCGGGTTATAGGTTTCCAGCTCGTTCAGCAGAATGTTATACTCTGCTGCCAGGTCAGCGCTTTCGCACGATACCATGAACAGCAGCATGGAGTTCCGCTCAATGTGGCGTAGGAAGCGCAATCCCAGTCCTTTGCCTTCCGATGCACCTTCAATAATGCCCGGTATATCGGCCATTACAAAGGATTTATAGTCGCGGTAGGCTACTACTCCCAGGTTTGGTACCAGGGTAGTAAAAGGGTAATTGGCAATTTTAGGCTTGGCTGCCGACACAACCGACAGCAACGTAGATTTACCGGCATTCGGGAAGCCTACCAATCCCACATCAGCCAGCAGTTTCAGTTCCAGTATCACCCATTCCTCAATGCCGGGTTCGCCGGGCTGTGCATAACGGGGGGTCTGGTTGGTAGGTGACTTAAAGTGTGCATTGCCTAAACCGCCACGGCCGCCCGGAGTAAGTATGATCTCCTGACCGTCTTCGGTTATCTCGCACATGATTTCGCCGGTCTCAGCATTTTTGGCTACTGTCCCGAGTGGCACCTCCAGGATCTGGTCTTCGCCCTGTGCACCGCTGGAGTGACTTGGACCACCGTTCTGGCCATTTTCGGCAATTACGTGCTTGCGAAATTGCAGGTGCAGCAGCGTCCATAGCTGGGAATTGCCTTTCAGTATGATATGCCCGCCACGACCACCATCACCACCGTCAGGGCCGCCTTTGGCAGTCCTTTTGTCGCGATGTAAGTGCGCGGAGCCGCCGCCGCCGTGTCCGGAGCGGGAGCATATTTTAACGTAATCTATAAAGTTGGATGAAGCCAAATCGGGTATTGTCGTGCGCCAAGGCGCTATAGTTGTTACTTCTGTTCTTTTTTCTCTGCTCTCAGCGCATCAATTTGCTGGCAGATGGACTGAAAGATCTCATCAATTTCACCAATACCATCCACAGCAAAGAATTTTTCCTGGCCGGCATAGTAATCTGCAACCGGAGTAGTCTTGGTATTATACTCTTCAATACGTTTCCGGATCAGTGTTTCGTTCTGGTCATCGGGGCGGCCTGAAGTTTTACCGCGCAGCAGCAACCGTTTGGTCAGCTCTTCGTCGTCTACTTTCAGGGCAATCATGCAGGTAATTTCGGTACCATGCTCAAGCAGCAGTTTGTCCAGGCCCTGTGCCTGTGGCACGGTGCGCGGAAATCCGTCGAAAATAAAACCTCCGGCGTTCCTGTTTTCCTGCACTTTGTTTGAGATCATCCCGATCACTACTTCATCCGGCACTAACAACCCGTTGTCCATTAAAGACTTGGCTTTCAGACCCAGTTCGGTACCAGCTGCAATTTCAGAGCGCAGCAAGTCGCCGGTGGAAAGGTGAATCAGGCTATAGTTATCGATCAGCTTCTGACTTTGCGTGCCTTTTCCAGCACCTGGAGGACCGAACAAAACGATGTTAAGCATATCTTAGGTTATAATAAAAAGCAAAAGTAGGTATAAAATTCCTGAAGTGTTTATTTTTTTGAGCAGCAGGCTACTGCGGTATGCTATAAGTATAAATCAGCATGCACAGGCTGCCTTAGGATACAATCTTGTAAATATCGCGTAAGTTGCGGCCCAGGCCGTTATAGTCCAGCCCGTAACCAACTACAAAGTCGTTCGGGATTGCTTTTGCCACATACTTTACCTCCAGTTGGTGCTGCAGGCAATCTGGCTTCAGCAACAGCGACGCTACTTCTATAGAAGCTGGCTCTTTGGCCTGCAACTGGCTGATCAGGTTGTATACGGTATGGCCGGTATCCACAATATCCTCCAGCACCACTACATGACGGTTTTTTACATCTTCCGTCAGGCCCAGTACTTCTTTCACTTTGCCTGTGCTCTCCATGTCCTGGTACGATGATAAACGGATAAAAGAGATTTCGCAGGGAATGGTCACACGCTTCAGCAAGTCAGCTGCAAACATAAAAGAGCCATTCAGCACGGCCAGAAAAAGCGGGCTTTTGCCTTCATAGTCCTGGCTGATCTGGTCTGCCAGCATGCTGATGCGGGCAATTATCTCTTCTTCGTACAGGTAAGTGCTAAAGTCGCAGTCGTGTAGCGTGATCGTACGGGGGTTCATAGTATGGGTATTGGTGAGTTGTACAAAGGTAGCATAAATTAAAAAAGAAGCCCAACGTAAACGCCGGGCTTCTTTATACTTGTATGCTGCGTTGTGGTTACCTGGCAGCTATACTTGTTATAGTTATGGTAGTTTCAGGATGGTTGATTCTGCCTGTTTCCGGGGCGTTCTGCTGTTGCTGCATATTCAGCTGTGGCTCTTCCGGTATAGGAGGAGTTTTGTCAACAGCAATATGCGGCGCAATTACCAGCGACACAATCGACATGAGCTTGATGAGGATGTTCATGCTTGGGCCTGAAGTATCTTTAAAAGGATCGCCTACGGTATCGCCGGTTACAGAAGCTTTGTGCGGCTCAGAACCTTTATACTCCATCACACCGTTTATCATCACGCCTTTCTCAAATGATTTTTTCGCGTTATCCCAGGCACCGCCGGCATTAGATTGGAACATGGCCATCAGCACACCCGATACGGTTACGCCCGCCAGCAAACCACCCAGAAT
>DATBUF010000637.1:0-4084 GCA_036516435.1 Pontibacter sp. | reverse complement strand
GGAATACGGCTAACAGAATAATGGCTGAAAAGCCGATACGCAAGGAGGCAGTACCGCTTGCACCTAAAACAGGGAAGAGGTGTTTGGCAACAGAGGCGCCACCCTGAACGCTGATCATTGCGAGCAGGACGGCGGGTATGGCCGGTATCAGTATTCTTTTGGTTGGCAGGGGCATGGGGTATGCAATGTTTTAAGCGCTGTAAAGGTCAGGGAAAATCGTGTAAATTAAAATGCAGGAGGCCCAATCTGTTAAGGGCTGTTGCCATAGTTTCTGTGGCGGTGGGGCAGGGGCGTCTCATTCTCTTTTTTTGTCATCCTGAAAGGAGCTTGCGGGCTCGTAGCATCAGCTTAACCTCCGGGGGTAGGATCCCACTTTCTCCACCAGGATTCTTTACAGAAGGACAGCAGGTTTTAGGCCTGTTTTCTTTGAATGAAATGTCCCTGGGCGGTGGGGACCTTGCTAAACACTTTCTCTGCCTCGATAAGCTTATCATTATTTTTCAACTATAACTTGCTGGCAGAATTCGATTTACAGCGCTGCTTCTGAAATATTCTGGCAAAACCAACTATAAAATTTGCATTGCATAAGAATTTACGTACTTTTGTAACGGCAAATCGGCACGGCCAGCTCCTGCCAAATCCCCCAGGACCGGAAGGTAGCAAGGGTAGGCGGTCGAAGCGGCGCGATGTTGGTTTGCCACTTTTTTTTGCCCATACCCCAGGCACATCTGCTGCCACACCTAAAAATACCCGCTTTCTTTCCGGTTTCAGGATTTATAGTTTAGCTTTGTAACTATAATCATCCCATCTCATATGAAATTCTTTATCGATACTGCAAACCTGCAGGAAATTCAGGAAGCGCACGACCTTGGTGTGCTGGACGGCGTTACAACCAACCCTTCGCTGATGGCGAAAGAAGGTATTTTTGGTCACGATAACGTGATGGCGCACTACAAAAAGATCTGTGAAATTGTGGATGGCGACATCAGTGCCGAAGTAATTGCGACAGATTATGAAACCATCATAAAAGAAGGTGAATTCCTGGCTGAACTGCACCCGAACATCGTGGTAAAAGTGCCGATGATCCGTGATGGTGTAAAGGCGATCCGTTATTTCAGCGAAAAAGGCATTAAAACGAACTGCACGCTGGTATTCTCAGCTGGCCAGGCTATCCTTGCCGCTAAAGCTGGTGCAACGTATGTATCTCCGTTTGTTGGCCGTTTAGATGACGTTTCTACGGATGGTATGCAGCTAATTGAGCAGATTGTGCAGATCTATGGCAACTATGGCTACCAGACACAAGTGCTGGCTGCTTCGGTGCGCCACGTGATGCACCTGGTACAGTGCGCCGAAATCGGTGCCGACGTAGTTACATGCCCACTGAACGTAATCACCAGCCTGCTGAACCACCCGCTGACCGACATCGGGTTGCAGAAGTTCCTGGCCGACCACGCAAAAGGCAATAAGTAATCGTTAATTAAGAATTTTGAATTATGAATTAGCAAGGGTGTGTCCATCAGGCCGCTTTTCTAATTCATAATTCAAAATTCTTAATTCATAATTTACGCTCCGATATGTACATCATCAAAGTCAAAGGCAAGGCTAAAATTCCGGATTATATACAGCTGCGCGACAGCAATTTTGTGTTGATCGCTTATTTTCGCGCCGATCGTCCGTTGAAAAACCTGGACCGTTACGGGCTGGAAGGAAAGGAAGATGCGCTGGCCGCTTTGATAGAGTCGTTGGAATTTGGTAAACTGCAGAAATTAGAGATTTAAGTATAGATGAGTTTTTCTTCTTCACCTGTTGTATCCCTGCGCGATGTTGCTGTTTATCAGGATAGTAATACCATCCTGAGTGGTGTGTCTTTTGATATCGAGAAAGGGGAGTTTGTGTACCTGGTAGGGCGCACAGGCAGCGGAAAAAGCTCTTTACTTAAAACATTGTACGCCGACCTGCCGCTTTTAACAGGCTCAGGTTCAGTTTCTGATTTTAATTTAACCAAACTGCCGCGCAGGCAAATCCCGTTTCTGCGCCGCCGTCTGGGCATCATCTTCCAGGATTTCCAGTTGCTGTTCGACCGTACCGTGGCCGAGAACCTGAGCTTTGTGCTGCGCGCTACCGGCTGGAAAGACAAGAGCAAAATAAAACAGCGTATCTCAGAAGTGCTGATGCGTGTTGGCCTGGATGCCGCCGCCAACAAAATGCCGCACCAGCTTTCGGGCGGGGAGCAGCAACGCATCGTGGTAGCAAGAGCCCTGCTGAACGAACCGGTTATACTGATCGCCGACGAACCTACCGGTAACCTGGACCCGATTGTGGCCGATGGCATCATGCAACTCTTCATGGAGATCAACAACAGCGGTACAGCCATTCTGATGGCAACGCACAACTACGAGATCATTAACCGCTACCCCAAACGCGTGCTCAAGTGCGAAAGCGCCAAAGTGCTGGACTCCAACAAAGAAAGCTTCACGTTTACCACCGCCAGTTACTAAACTATAGTTTCAGGGTTTTATAGTTCGGCATCTCAACTATAGCTTATAGTTGGTTAAATTTATATGTTTAAATAATGATGCTAGTTTGAGCGGCGGCAGTTTATAACTGCCTGAACTATAGTTAGCGGATTTAGGCCAGTTACAAACTTGCGGCATTTAATTGGTTTAGTGCTGTACTACCAGCCTGTATAGGTCTTCACGAGCTTTCTTGCCCACACGTTCATTTCCGGGTATACTTTAAAACCTAAAGCTAAGGCGCTGTAAACTATAGTTATAGCTGTAGAGCGCACGGCAATATCGAGGTATACATTCCCTAAATACGGGATCAGGTAAGACACACCCAGGGCAACTATAGCGATGATGGTGATGCCCAGCGAACTCCAGGCAAATGGCTGCATTTTATAGGCCCACAGCACAAAAAACATCCGGAGCAGGTTAATGAAGACCAACGACAGCATGGTGGCAAAAGCAGCTCCGTTCATGCCGTAAAGCGGTATAAAGATAGAGTTCGTCCAGATGGTGAGGCCGGCGAGTACCACGTTGAACAGCAGGTCCCAGCGGTATTTGTCGGAGGTAGCCAGTATAATGCCGTTTATGCCGGTTGCCAGATCCACGAGCCGTGCCAGTGCCAGGAACAACACCACATACTTCCCCGCACTGTAGGTTTCCGGCATAAAAGAAAACAGGTTATCCAGGTTCGCCCAGATGCCAATGAACAGCAGCAGCCCGATGATCAGGTTTATCAGCGTGATCTGCTTGTAAAACTTAGCCATACCCGGCATGTCCCTGTTTTTCCAGAACTCTGCCACCTGCGGAAAGGCGATTTTAAAAATAGCCAGTGCTGGAGTAACTATAGCGCTGGTCATAAAAAATGCGGTGGTGTAAATTCCGTTATCACTCAAGCTTACAGAACTGATCATCACCTGGTCTATGGACTTGATAATGGTGACCGAAATGTTGCCCATAAACGTGAACAGCCCGAAGTACAGCATCTCCCGGAACGGAACAATACTGACTGCCCGTGCCAGGTCCGGTTTGATGTAGAACTGCTTCAGCCACATGGTGTAGCCGATCAGTACGAGCGCGATGGCCGAGTTTGCCGCTACGTACAGCAGCACGAACATCTCAAAATCCATCCACCCGAAACTATACGCTACCAGCAGCACCAGTATCAGCACCCGCGACAGGAAATCTTTTACAAATGACGAAACTATCGTTTTAAAAAGCGACCGCAGGTAAGCCGTAAACAGGTTAAAAAGCAGCGTGAAAAAGCCGAGCGGGATGATGTAATAGTAGTAGTCCAGCAGTAATGCTGAGTTTTCGCGGTAATAATCCCCTACAATGGGTTTAAAGATGATGAACAGCGCCGTCATGAGCGCAAACCCAAACATCGGCACCGAGAGCAGTACAAACAAGAAGCCGTGGTGCTGTTTCTCTTTGTTGCGGAAGTATGGGAAATACTTCACGCTCATGTTCACGAAGCCAAGGGCGGCAAACTGTGCAAACATCTCGGCTATAGTTAGCAACAGGCGGGTAAGGCCAACCTGCTCTTCGTCCAGGATGTTCGGGAAAAGGATCAGCACGTT
>DATBUF010000636.1:0-2830 GCA_036516435.1 Pontibacter sp. | reverse complement strand
GAAAAACATGAACCGCCACAAAGGCCTGGAGTGGGCTAAGATACAGGCAAAGCTGGAAGCTCACCCTGAAAAACTGTGGTCGCTCAGCGAAATGGAAAGAACCGGCGGCGAACCGGATGTGGTGGGGTATGATGCAAATACAGGCGAGTACATTTTCTATGATTGTGCAGCAGAAAGCCCCAAAGGCCGCAGAAGCACCTGCTACGACCGCGAGGCACTGGAAGCAAGAAAAGAGCATAAGCCGGAAAACAATGTGCTGGACATGGCAGCTGCCATGGGTATAACGCTTTTAACAGAAGCGCAATACCGCGAACTACAGGCACTGGGAACATTCGACACCAAAACATCGAGCTGGATACAAACACCTGCTGCTATCCGGAAGCTCGGCGGCGCCCTCTTCGCTGACTACCGCTATGATCATGTGTTCGTGTACCACAATGGCGCCTCCTCTTACTATGCCGCCAGAGGGTTCCGTGGTTCGCTTAGGGTCTGATTAGTGTGCAGTAAAATGCCCCAGGTGAATGATATTTATAAAACCTATAGTTGCCTCCACTTATAAATAGGCACTGCAACTATAGTTCGATTTTGCCAAACCGGGCCATAGTTGTAAATTCAGCAGCAGCTTACCAGCTAATTTTTAAACCAGAAACATTATACACGCTCCGGCACTGCCCAGCCTTAGCTGGCGACAGACTCCTTACATCCATCACTATGGCAACCCAGAAACTCGAAATCAGCACCTCCCTACAGGTCCTTAAACCTGCTCACCAGGTATTCGAAGCGATCGTTGATCCGGACAAGATGTCGAACTATTTTATCTCCGAAAGCACCGGCCCGATGGAAACCGGCAAAACCGTTACCTGGAAATTCCCGGAGTTCGACGAGACATTCCCGGTGCGGATTGGCAAAGTTGAGAAAGACACCTACATAGCCTATTATTGGGGCGGCACTGATGGTAACGAACAGTTAGTAGAGATCACGCTGGTGCCAAAAGGAGCTAATGCCACCGTAGTTACCATCACCGAAAAAGAAATGGATAACAACGACGCAGGTATAAAATGGCTGATGGGAAACACAGCAGGTTGGGCCAACTTCCTGGCCTGCCTGAAAGCGTACCTGGAATATGGCATAAACCTGCGTAAAGGCGCTTTTGATTTTATGAAACCCGACGCACAATAGCTATAGTTGGCTGTGCTGGTCGTGCAGCACCCGGGCCGTTACCAGCAGCTGGCCTACATGCCGCATGCTGTGCTCGGCTGCATGAAACAACAGGCCTATAACCGTAGATTCTACCTGCGCCCGCCCTACCCTGCGCACCTCCGTCAGGGTTTGCTCATCGGTTTGCTTCAGTTGTGCCACTGCTTTTTCTACCTGTTCCTGGTAATGCCGTACCAGTTCCTGTGCACTGATTTTAGTCCCGCCCGGTTTTCCTTCGGCATACAGATAGGCCAGTTGTGCATCGGTAAGCGCTTCACCACGGGCGTAAGTCAGCAGGCGGTCGAGTATGCCGGCCAGGTGCTGCAAATGGAATCCCACTGAGGCCATGCCGGCAGGGCGCTCCCAAAGCAGGTCTTCCGGGAAGTCCTGTACAAGCGCTTCTACTTCTTCGCGGGCCTGCAAAATTGCGTGTGCTGCCGGTTGCAGCAAGGCCGGTACGCCCGGTACCGGACCACGCAGCCATACTTCCAATGTTTTGGTTTGTGCCATCTTTCTGTGTGATAAAGTTTAAACTATAGTTTGCTCAGCTTACGTGCACCACTACCTTGCCGCGGGTTTTGTGAGTCTCCACCTGCGCGTGGGCTTTGGCTATATCCTCAAAATCAAACACATGCGATACGTGCGCCTGCAGTTGCCCCTGCCGTAGCAGGTCAGCTATTCTGGCCATGTCTTCACCGCTGGAGTGCACCAGGTAATTTTTGGCTTCTATGTTGCGCTTCTTTGCTTCGGCCTGTACGTCCTCCTTCGCACCGCCCAGTATCGATATAAGTTTGCCGCCCTCTTTCAGGCATTGCAGCGAGCGGCGGGAGTTCTCTTCGCCCAGCGAGTCGAGCACGATGTCTGCATCCATCACCACATCTTCTACTTTATACGCGTTATAGTCTACCTGTTCGTCGGCACCCATGTTCCGGATAAAGTCATGGTTTTCTTTGGATGCCGTGCCAATTACAAAGGCTTTGAAATATTTGGCGATCTGTACAGCAAAATGTCCTACCCCACCGGCAGCAGCATGCACCAGCACGCGCTGGCCCGGCTGTATGTCGGCTTCGTTTACCAGCACCTGCCAGGCAATAAGGGCCGCCAATGTGGCAGCAGCAGCTTCGTGGTGCGGAACATTGGCCGGTTTATGGGCCAGGTGCGCTTCGGGGGCAGCCACATACTCGGCGTAAGCCCTGCCGTGCCCCGGGAAATTCGCCATGCCAAACACTTCGTCGCCGGGTTTAAAGTAAGTTTCGTCCTTGCCTATTTCCACCACTTCTCCCGAAATATCCCAGCCTGGTATTACCGGAGCAGTTTCCTTTAATGTATTAAAAAGTGCCTTGCCTTCACGGGTTTTGGTATCTACCGGGTTTATGCTGATAGCCCGTACCTTTACCAGTACTTCGTCATCTTTTATAGTTGGCTTGTCCAGCCCAGTGAGTTGCAGACTTTCAGGCCCGCCCGGCTCTTGTACTACAAATGCTTTCATGGTTATCAGTGTTAGGTTTGATCAGGTTATACTTGCTAAACTTACGCTACACAAAAAAGTTATAAGCTGTTGTGTAAAGATTATGCACCGGCCCTGCCACAAAGCACGGCGCTTCTTTATAACTTGCCGACCAGTTAGTACGCT
>DATBUF010000635.1:0-2879 GCA_036516435.1 Pontibacter sp. | reverse complement strand
CACCAGAAATCTACAAGGCGCTCAACCCAAAGACTGATATCCTTCTCATAGCTAGAGTTTAACTATAGTTTGCAACTATAAGCTTCGAGCTTTTCTCATGGTAGTAGATCCGTAGGGATAGGTCGCGACCTGTCCGCTCTTAGTCTGGAACTATAGAACTATAATTGATGAACAGGTGATAGCAGAAAGTCCCCTCTCGGGAGGGGTAGGGGTGGGTTATACCAGCAGCAACTATAACACTTCAGCCTCAATTATAGCCAAGGCTGCTGGCGCGGGTCTGCAACCCGTGTCTTACTATAAGGTCGAGCTTGTAACTCGACTGGGCCGGAGGGCCAAACTATAGCGAAGGCCTATACTTTTCCCAACTAAGATCCTTTTAGGATGACAGGGAGCGGCCGTAACTATAATTAGGACCTAATCCTGAAAATCTGCTAATCCTTAAAATCCTGATTCAGACAAAAGACGTTGATGGGTAAACTGTAACTATAGAACTATAACAACAGCCTAATCCTCAAAAATCTATCTAAGCATACTTAATCACTGGTCCAGGCAATCATAAAACTCATAATTCCGATTGCAGGTACCTGGAACTATAGATTATCAAAATTCCTCAGAAACCCGTACCTTTAACTATACTTGCTTTAAAACTCATGAAAAAACGATACCTGCGCATCGGCGACCTGAAGCGCAATGCTTTTATAGTTGCTGCGGCTACCTGCATGGGCCTTACCAGTTGCGGTGGCAACAGCAATAACAACGAATGGAATGCCGGCGAAGAAGTAAAAGTGCCGGACGGGATCATTACAGAACTGACCGAAGAAGCACCCGACCAGTGGAAAATTACGGATGAACGCACGACAACCCCGGGCGGCAGCATGGCTATTCTGAAGTACAACGATGGCCGTGTAGATACTTTGCAGGGACTGGCTCTCGAGAAGCAGATTAAGGACTTGGCTGCAAACCAGAGTACCTACCAGCAGGGCGGTTTTGGCTTAGGGAGTGTGCTTTGGTGGAGTGGTATGGGCTACATGGCAGGCCGTATGATGTCTCCCAGAGCCGGATACTATGCTAACCCGGGTGTGATGAACAATACTTCTGCCTGGCGCCAGGATGTGCAAACTTATCGCCAGCGAGCTACAGCGCCTGCTTCCGGCAGAAGCGGCTACTTCAGAGGCCGCAGTGGCGGCACAGGGGTAGGGGGTTAATTTGTACTTCTTCGTAAAAATACATGCTGCATAATTTAAGAATAAAAGTGCGCCTGGAGCCCCACTCCGGCGACGTAGAAACTGCTGTGCGCGGGCTTGGCTGGGACTGGTGTGTGGAAGATGGCTGTGCCAACTATGTGCCGGGCGAGGCAGTGATTGTAAATGAAAAGGATGCCGATGCACTGTTGGAAGCTGCCGATACGCTGTATGATATGATGCTGCAGTCGGTGCCGGATGAGTTGCCGGATGCTTTTCTGAACGTACTGGGAATACCGCAGAACCTGTGGCAACTGGTGCGCCACTCCTGGCACGATGATCGCCACTGGCACCTCTATGGCCGTTTCGATCTGGCACAAACTCCCGAAGGGCTGAAGTTACTGGAGTTTAACGCTGATACCGCTACTTCTATACCTGAAACCGCGGTAGTGCAATGGGCGAGCCTGGCAGCCGCCGGTAAGAACGACGCCAACCAGTATTCCGGGCTGTATGAAGCGATGGTAGAGCAATTTAAAACCTGGCGCATGATGAACAGCGACCTGGCTCCGGCACTGCTGCTTACCTACATCGGCGGCAGTGCCGAAGACGAAACTAACTGTGCCGTACTGGCCCAGGCTGCTACAGAAGCTGGTTTCGACGCGCACCTTTGCCCGATTGAGGATGTGAATATCTCCACACAGGGAGCAGAACGCGGCGTATGGGCGCAGGTTGAGCAGGAGCAATGGCGTCAGTTTCCATTCCTGTTCAAATTACTGCCCTGGGAGCAGATTGCCTGGGAAGAGCCGGAGCTATGCGACAGCCTGACCCAGCTGGTACGCAGTCGCAATGTTGTGATCGCTAACCCGGCTTATACACTACTGTTCCAAAGTAAAGGCATGCTGGCCTGGCTTTGGAAGGCGTACCCGTACCACCCGCTGCTTTTAGAAGCTGACCTGTCTCCGTTAAACGACAAATATATCCGCAAACCCTACTTTGGCAGGGAGGGGCAGAGTATAGAAGTAGTTGATAAAGTGCAGGTAACCAAAATGGAAGGCGAATACGACCAGCAACAGCAGGTTTACCAACGCTGGTGCGAGTTACCACAAGACAACAAAGGCTATACCTACCAGGCCGGAGTGTTCTGGGCCGGAGAAGGCTGCGCCATCGGTTTCCGCCGCGAAAAAGGCATCATCACCAACCTGTCGCAGTTTGTACCGCATTTAGTGGAGTAAAGTTCAGATTTGAAGATGTGGAAATTTGAAGATGGAGTAATGTGCTGATTAGTTAATGTGCTAATTTGTGAATATTGATGAGATACATCTATAGTTTACTGCTGTGTTTGTTCACTTTTTCTTGTAGCCCAGCGCAACAAGAAGAGAAGACTGTCGAAATTCCATTCACGCAAGATGACATTACCCAAATCTATATTTTAGCATTCGACTCTTTGCTTGGGCCTTCGGAGCAGTGGTTAAATGCTGAGCCTTTAATGGTTAATGATAGTATTGTTATAGAAACAATCTTTGGAGATACTTTCGGTGAAGACTATCTTATAAAGACTGATTTGCTGTCAGAAGAAAGATACTGGAGAAAAAGTGAGAAGGCGCTTCAGATGTATGCCGGATTTGATATAGATAAGTTTAGAGAGATTATAGTTGATAGTAGCTTGTTATATAAAGATTATCAGGGTACTCACAAAAT
>DATBUF010000634.1:0-2400 GCA_036516435.1 Pontibacter sp. | reverse complement strand
CCGCATTATACTTCAGGAAGATATCCTTTTTTACTTTGCCCATGCGCAGAGTTTTACGGCCGGGCAACTCCCTTACTTTGTGATGCTGGGAATTCTGTGTGGTTTTATGTCGGTTTACTATACCCGGATGGTGCACCGGATCGAGAGTCTGTTTGAGCCATACCAGCATAAAGTTTACAGACGGGCTATAGTTGGCGGCGCTATGCTGGGCCTGCTGATCATGCTTTTTCCTCCGCTGTTTGGCGAAGGCTACAACAGCATAAAAATGCTGGATAGCAACAAAGCCATGCAACTTTTGCAGGGGAGTCCGTTTGCCATTTTCGGAGACAATGACTGGCTGCTGCTTGCCTTTATAGGTGTGCTTGCCCTTATTAAAGTGGTAGCCGCCACCTGCACAATAGCTGCCGGTGGTAATGGCGGCAACTTTGCTCCCTCTATGTTTGTAGGAGCACACCTTGGCTTTTTTGTGGCAAAACTGTTTAACATGCTGCATGTAGCCCGGCTGCCTGAAAGTAGCTTTACCATGGTGGGTATGGCCGGCATCCTGAGTGGTGTGATGCATGCGCCCCTTACGGCTATCTTTCTGATTGCTGAAATTACCGGCGGCTACACCCTCATGATTCCGCTGATGATTGTATCGGCGGTTGCTTTTGCTATGGTAAAGTACTTTGAACCTTACTCGCTCGATAAAAAGAAACTAGCACAAAAAGGCCAGTTACTGACTCCGAATAAAGACCGCACAATTCTGCGCATCATGAATATCCGTCATCTCATCGAAACAGAATTTCAGCCGGTTCCTCCAAAAGCTACCCTGGGCGAGTTTGTGAAAGTAATTGCGCACTCCAGGCGCAACATTTTTCCGGTGGTGGATGCAGAACAGCGCCTGGTTGGTGTGGTGCTGCTGGAGCATGTAAGAGACATTATGTTCAAAACAGAAAAGTATGCTACTGTGCTGACAGAACAGCTCATGATACAGCCTCCTGCAGTGGTGCAGCACAACGATACAATGGCCGAAGTCATGAAGAAATTTGATACAACAGGCGCCTGGAACTTACCCGTACTACAGGATGACAAGTACCTCGGTTTTGTTTCTAAGTCAAGTATATTTACCAAATACAGGAAACTTCTGATCAAAACGACAGAGCATTAACAGCTGGGCTAACTCAGTCTGGCCCGGAAGCTGCTCCAGGAGTAGATTATATTTTTCCTGTTGAGCCAACTATAGTTTAAGCTTACTTTTCAGATAGTGCCTCGAGGCCAGCACTCGACAGAACGCCACTCGCCAGAGCATCTTTCCAATACGACAGAAAAGAGGCACTGCTATCTCTATTTGCCTTAATAGTCCCAGTACGCAACGGTTTTCCTTTCTCAGGATTATCTGATTTAATTACAAGCTTATTTGCCACCTTCGAGAGTATTTTCTTCCCGAGGCTCTGTCTTTCCTTGCCTCCTTCGGAAAGCAGATCAACTTCAAAATCCTGGTACCGGAGTTGCATGGTACCGGTAGCAACTTTGTTGTTTAATTCTATAGTTGCTGAGCCGCTGCTGATATGCCCGCTTTCTACACGCATTTTACTGGTAGGCACCAAAATCGGGTTCAGGAGCCTGGGATCAGCCTCACCAACACGTATAGCTATAGTATGATAGGCAGCCTTATGGAGCAGTGGCATTTTTATAGTTGCCTGAACACGTGCTTTGCCCATAAAACGTGCACTAGCCTTCAGCAAAGTTGGTTTTTTTACTGAGGTATGAGTGGCCATGTTGGTTAAATTCGTAACGGTGGCATTCAGATTGGTGAAGTAGAGCCCACCTGTCTCAGTACTGTTTTCTACCAGCTCGTCGTAGCGAACGTACATCCCCTGTACCTGTACCGTGTCTATCAGGAATTTTGTACCTAGTGCCTGTACCAGATCGTGCGGAAATAACTTCCGGCCTTCATCCGCAAAACGTTTTTTATCCTTGAACGCACTTAAAACAGGTTGCTGCAGCAGCATGCTCCGGATCTGCACCTGGTTGTTGCGGGAGAATTCCTGAAAGTTTACTCCTTGTAGCTGCAAACGAGCAAGCTGCCCCTTCAGGTACGTAACAGCTTTCCCTGATTTTCTCGCCATTGCAGCCGGTCTTAATAGCGGAACCAGCCTCAGTTTTGCAGCAGACGCCGTACCCGCTTGTGTATCTGCCTCCAATGTGTCTGCCACTATCGTATAAAGCCCATCCGATGTTCTTATAGAAGACTCACCTACCCGCAATGCTATTGTACTGGCATAATACACGCGCTCAGGCGCAGCAAAAGAGAGGCTGTCAAGTACAAAATCCTGCAGCTGTAGATTAGCGACAGAAAGGATACTTTTACCAGGTTGACTGTTGTAGCGAAGTTGCGCCTGCGTTACAATTATTTCT
>DATBUF010000633.1:0-5797 GCA_036516435.1 Pontibacter sp. | reverse complement strand
AGGCGTTTTCACGGAAGCCAACATCGGGCATTTTATACAACTGGCAAATGAGCGCAACATTCCTTCGGTAGTAGATCCCAAGAAAAAGAACTTCCTGAGCTACGTGGGCTGCACCCTGTTTAAACCTAACCTGAAAGAGCTTAAAGAAGGCCTGAAGGTGGAGTTTGCCGACGAGAACCTGCACGCATTTGAGCAGGCTGTTGCTGAATTACAGAAGCGCCTGCAAACAGAACAGGTACTGGTTACACTGTCAGAGCGCGGCGTGTTTATAGCGGACGGAGAAGAGAAAACCTACATTAAGGCGCACCGCCGTTCCATATCCGATGTTTCCGGAGCCGGCGATACTGTCATCAGCATTGCTTCTTTGTGTATGGCTTTGCGCACTTCAGTTACTTTCCTGGCAGGGCTGAGTAACCTGGGTGGTGGCCTGGTATGCGAGCAGGTGGGCGTAGTGCCCATAGACAAGCAGCGCCTGCTGCAGGAAGCCATGCAGCTAAAGCTAGACAAGGTAAATGAACAGTGAACAGCTTAACAGGCTTCTTTACGACAGCAAACTAAAGGCTTATGCCCTGATGCGGGGCACCACTTACCTGCTGACTGTACTGTCAGTAGGGCTGCTGGTTTACGCGCATGGTGTTGTCGAGAGCCCTGTAACGCTGCAGCACCTTTATTATGTCATAGATGGTATTCTGGCCGTATTCGTGCTGATTTACCTGTTACGCATTCTTTACACATTCGAGCGGCTGAAGTTCATCAGGCGCACCTGGTTCGAAGGGACGCTGATGGCCATCATCCTGGTGAATCTGGTAGGGACGTACCTGCTTAATTTACCGGTAATTTACACGGTCTTCGAAAGTATCGGTATTCCGCTCTCAGTGGAGCTTTACCGCATTATGGTTTCGCTGTACATGCTGATGCTGCTCATTATTGAGCTACTCGAAACCAAAGTACACCTGAAGGCACTACAGGTAAAACCTGCTGTTACTTTCCTGTTGAGCTTTATCTCGCTCATCGTAATGGGTACAGCGCTTTTTATGCTGCCTAAAATGACAACAGTGCCGGGAGGGATGCGGTTTATAGATGCCTTGTTTATGGCAACAAGTGCTTCCTGCATCACGGGCCTGGTCGTTGTCGATCCTGGTACTTACCTGTCGTTTTCGGGGCAGGTTGTATTGTTGGTACTGGTGCAGCTTGGCGGTTTAGGCGTAATGACCTTTGCTACATTTTTTGCCATGCTCATGCGCTCCGGTATCGGCATCCGGCATCACGTAGCCATGCACGAGATCATGGAGAGTGAGTCGATTTCGTTTACCCGCGGGCTGCTGCGTAAGCTGATCGGGATGACACTAACTATAGAAGCATTTGGCTCCGTGCTTGTGTTCATGAGCTGGGGCAATGATATTGTGTTTGCCGATCTGGGCACCAAAATATTCTACTCCATCTTTCATGCGGTTTCGGGGTTCTGTAATGCCGGTTTCTCCCTGTATGCAGAGGGGCTGTACTCCGATGTTCTCCGGAATGCCTACATCCTGCACCTGGCACTGGCACTGCTTATTATCCTGGGTAGCCTCGGCTTCCCCTCTATGATCGACCTGTTCTCGCCCTCGGCTTTGCGTGAACGGCTGCATGCTCCCTGGCGAAACTGGAAGCTGCTGACCCGCATAACTGTTTATACCTCCATCGGGCTGCTGGCCTTTGGCACTGTTACTTTCTTTTTGCTGGAATACTTTAATACCCTTGCCGGGCTCAATTTTGCGGAGGCACTGGTAACAGCCTTTTTCCAGTCAGCCACTACCCGCTCCGGAGGGCTGCACACCGTCGATATGTCTGTTATATCGGTTCCTGCCTTGCTTATTATGATGATGCTGATGTTTGTAGGCGCCTCACCTGGCTCGATGGGCGGAGGTATCAAAACAACTACGCTGGTCGTGATCATGCTTTCTGTCTGGGCAACTATACGGGGCAAGAAAAACATCGAGATTGGTAACCGCACCGTTCCGGCTTCGGTTTCTTACAAAGCTTTTGCGGTTTTTACATTCGCAGTAGTTTTTAATATTTTTTTCCTGATTATACTTACCATTTCCGACTCCCAGTTCGATGTTATCCGTTTAGCCTTTGAGCAGGTATCTGCGTTTGCGACGGTAGGTTTAAGTACTGGCATCACGGCGGGCATGTCTGATGTCGGGAAGGTGGTGTTAATTTTATCCATGTACATTGGCAGGGTGGGAACACTGACGCTAGCACTCGCCATCAGTACACGTGCCTACAGCACAGCCTACAAATACCCGGACGCCCACTTAGCTATCGGTTAAATTTACAGTACAAATTCTGTCTCGATGAATACAGAGCAACTGAACAGAGCCCTTTACGGATCTAAACTGACAGCCTATAGTTTAATGCGGCGCACTACGTATGTGCTTACGATTTTGTCGGTGGGGTTGCTGGTTTATGCGCACGGTGTTGTGGAGAGCCCGGTGGAGCTGCAGCTGCTGTACTATGCCATTGATGGTATACTCACCATATTTGTACTCATCTATATCCTCCGGATACTCTATACTTTTGAACGGGTAAAGTTCCTCAGGCGCACCTGGTTCGAGGGGGTGCTGATGGCTGTGATTCTGGTGAACCAGGTTGGTACTTACCTGCTTGGCATACCCGTGGTGTATAATGTTTTTGAGGGGGCAGGCATTCCGCTTTCAGTAGAACTATACCGCATTATAGTTTCGCTGTACATGCTCATACTGCTCATTATAGAGCTGCTCGAGACCAGAATCCATCTCCGGACAATGCAGCTCAAGCCTTCCATTGCTTTTATACTAAGCTTTATACTGCTGATCTTTATTGGCGCGGGGCTGTTTATGATGCCTAAAATGACCAATGCTCCGGGCGGTATGCGGTTTCTGGATGCCCTGTTCATGGCTACCAGCGCCTCCTGTGTTACCGGCCTTGCCGTAGTAGACCCGGGTACGTATTTCACTTTTGCAGGGCAACTGGTACTGCTGATGCTGGTGCAACTGGGCGGCTTGGGGATTCTTACTTTTGCTACGTTCTTTGCCTTGCTGATGCGGCAGAGCATCGGCATCAAGCAACACGTAGCCATGCACGAGCTGCTGGAGGGGGAGTCTCTTTTTTCATCGAAAGGCTTGTTGCGGCAGCTTGTATTTATCACGTTCCTGATAGAAGCTATCGGAGCAGTATTCGTTTTCATGACCTGGGGCCGGGAAGTGCAGTTTGATAGCCTGGGAAGCAAGATCTTTTACTCTGTTTTCCATTCTGTTTCGGCGTTCTGCAATGCGGGCTTCTCGCTTTACCCGGCAAGCCTTTACACAGAACCGGTACGTTTTTCCTACATCCTGCACCTGGTTATTGCCTTTCTGATCATCCTGGGGGGCATCGGTTTCCCTACTATCCTGGATGTGTTGTCGCCTAAATCCATGCGCCAGCGCATGCTTTACCCCTGGAAAAACTGGAAGCTGTTGTCGCGGGTAACCATCTATACTTCAGCAGCACTGATACTGCTGGGCATGGTCGGATTCTTCTTTCTGGAGTATTACAACACGCTGGCAAGCATGAGCTTTGCCGAGGCGCTTATTGCCTCCTTTTTTCAGTCTGTTACGGTGCGTACTGCCGGCTATAATTCCGTTGATATTTCGCTGCTGACAACCCCCACCATGCTGATGTTTGTCTTCCTGATGTTTATAGGGGCCTCCCCAGGTTCTACAGGAGGCGGTATTAAAACCACTACGTTTGTGGTTATTCTGCTGGCTGTGTCGGCTACCATCCGCAACAAAAAGTACCTTGAGATCGGGAACCGGATTGTGCCGCATGCAGTAGCCTACAAAGCATTCTCGATTTTTGCGTTTGCGGCGCTGCTCAATATGTTTTTCCTGTTCATCCTCACCATATCAGATCCGCAGTTCGATATCATCCGGCTGGCTATAGAGCAGGTATCGGCGTTTGCTACGGTAGGTCTGAGCACAGGCATTACGGCTGCTATGTCTGATGTGGGGAAAGTGGTGCTCATCTTATCGATGTACATTGGCAGGGTAGGCACCCTGACACTTGCCCTGGCACTAAGCACCCGTGCCACCACTACTGCCTATAAGTATCCGGAAACACAGCTGCCGGTAGGGTAGGCTGAGGTAAGAGCCAACTATAGGTAAAGCATGTTGTAAACTATAGTTTGTAGAGCCGCATGACTATAGTTTAGCTGTACTGCCTTTATACTTAGCAGCTGTGCCATCAGCTTACTGAACTATACAGCAACAAAAAAGCGACCGCTCCTGAGAGCCGTCGCTTTTGAGTAGGTGGGTTTGGTTCCTGCTAATGGCTAATAGCCGAGCCGTATTCTTTTACAGTCTGCACAAAGCATTTTACTTTCTCAGGATCAGTATCCGGGTACACGCCGTGGCCTAGGTTGGCAATATGGCGCTGCGGACCAAACTCCTTCAGCATTTTTATAGTTTCGTTCTGGATGGTCTCAAATGAGCTATACAGCAGGCAAGGGTCCATGTTACCTTGCAGCGTTTTATCTGGGCCTACCTGTGCACGGGCAGTACGGATATCCATGTTCCAGTCCAGACCTATAGTTTCGCAGTTCAGTTTGCTGAAATCTTCTAGAGCAAAGAAAGCCCCTTTGGCAAATACCGTTACCGGCACATTGCGAACAGCATTACAGATCTCGCTGATGTAAGGCAGCGAAAACTCGCGGTAATGTGCCGGAGAAAGGATGCCTGCCCATGAATCAAACACCTGGATTAAGTTAGCTCCGGCTTCTACCTGCGCCTGCAGGTAAGCTATAGTTGTATCCGTGATCATGCGGAGCAGCTGGTGCGCCATTTTAGGGTTGGTATACAGCAGGCCGCGTGCATGCGAAAACGTTTTAGAGCCACTGCCTTCTACCATGTAGGCCAGAATTGTCCAGGGTGCGCCGGCAAAGCCGATCAGCGGTACACGGCCGTTCAGTGCTTTTTTGGTAACCTTAATGGCATCCAGCACATAGTGCAGGTGCTCGTGCGGATCTGCTACGCGCAAATTTTTCAGGTCTGCCTCAGTACGGATGGTTTGCGGAAACCACGGGCCGCGCTTCTCCACCATTTCGTAAGTACAGCCCATGGCCTCGGGCACTACCAGGATATCTGAAAAGATGATGGCGGCATCTACATCCAGTATATCTACAGGTTGGATGGTAACTTCGGCGGCCAGTTCGGGTGTTTCCACCAGTTCCTTAAATCCGCTCAGGCTTTCGCGTACGGCTCTATACTCCGGTAAAATTCTGCCGGCCTGGCGCATCAGCCACACAGGGGTGCGCTCCACAGGTTCTCCTTTGGCAGCTCTTAAAAGCAGGTCGTTCTTCAGTTGCATAACACAAAGATAAGCTAATTTGCCGATTGTGGGAAGGTGATTGTTATCACCTCGTTTACAAGCTATAGTTCAGGGGTTTTGTACTTGGTTGGCAGCTTAGTGGTTGGGCAATGCAGCGCTATAGTTTAACTTCCGGTAAAAAACAGTCCCTGAATACCCGAAACTATAAAGTTTACACCCAGTGCCAGTACTATAAACCCCATTATCCTGGAGAGTGCACCCAAACCGGCTTTGCCCAGGAACCGGAGCAGGCTATGGGAGAAAATAAGAATGAGGCAACAAACTATAGCGACCAGCAGAATAGCCACTATAATCAGTACCAGTTCTGTATAGGTGAGGGTGGGTTTGTACATGCCGATGCTCACCGCTATAGCGCCTGGCCCCGAAAGCATGGGCATAGCCAGTGGCGTAAATGAGATATCTTCCTTATGCA
>DATBUF010000632.1:0-2200 GCA_036516435.1 Pontibacter sp. | reverse complement strand
TACGATGCTGCCCAGAAAGAGACCATGGAAGGGCAGTTGAAAGGAGTGTACCAGAACACGATCTGGGCAGGAGCAGGCTACCGCAAAGATCTGGCTTATAGTCTGACTGCAGGGCTGCGCTTGAACCAGCTGAAGATCGCTTATGTGTACGAGAACCCGGTGAGAGACGCCTCTCAGATTAACAAAAGCACCAACGAAATCTCTCTGAGCTACAACCTGGCTCCTGTAAAGCATACCAAGCAAAGCAGGCAAGTGACTATCTGGTAACTATAGAGTCACATACTTTATCACTAGCAGAAGCAGTACAATTTGCAGGCCCGGCCAATACATTGGCCGGGCCTTTTTCTTGCGTAAAGGCTTGTTTCAGAGGGTGTAAGTAACAATGGAGGTATTATTCCTGAAGAGTTTACCCGGAAAAGTGGCAATTTTACTAAAAAATCTAATATATGTTATGCCATTGTTGCAGCAGCCGTATAATGTACTAAGATGGTCTGGCAATGGCAACACGGGTAATTCTGGAGACACGCATACGGGAAGATGCAGTTGATGAAGCAAAAGCATTTTTCCAGCGAGTTATACCCGATGCCCGTGTTTATGATGGCTGCCTGTACAGCAACATGTTTCAGGATGAAAAAGAGCCAACCTCTCTGCTAATGGTAGAGGATTGGGAGTCGCTGGACCATCACCGCAGGTACCTGAACTGGTGTACAAGGTCGGGTGTGCTTCGGGAAATGCTTCGTCTTATGTCAGGTCCGCCCAGTTTGCGCTATTATCATACCCTGGACCTGTAGAAAAGATACGCGTAAAGTGAGTGGGTGCCACGCAGGAGGAGGAGCAGGTAAAATCAGCCTCAGAGTTGTATTTAGTAAATAAACAGACACTAACAGGTGGCCTGCTGCGTTACGGGTGCCTGACTGGTAAAATGGAGTGTAACGTGTAGTTAAAAGTACGAATGTATTTAAAGGAAAACTCCTTTTGAGGTAGAGGGCAAAAGGAGTGTAGAGGTACAGCCGCCAATATGCGTGGCTGTACCTTGCCTTTTACGGCTTTTTGTTGTTGCTTACTGCAGGGGAAGTACCAGGTGCTGAGTGGCAGGTGTAAAACCCAGGCTCTGCCAGAACCCGATACCGGCCGGATTCTTTACAGATACCTGTAACTCCAGGTGATCGGCGCCACGGTCCTGCAGCCATTTGCGGGCAGCCTCGAACAGCAGCTTGCCAATGCCCTGCCGGCGGTTAGTGGATTTTACCACAGTTTCGGCAATGTAGCCTTTGCAGTTAAGCTCAAAGCCAGGAGCGCCCTGCCGGATAGTACAGATGATCATGCCTACCCATTCTTCTTCCTGCTCATACACAAACACCTGGGTATCTTTTCTCCGGATGCGGTTCAGGAGCTCTGCTCTGAGGGCATGCTCATGGTTTGGCTTGCACTTAAATACCTTATGGTGCGTCTGGTGGTACTGCATCAACTCCAGCCAGAGCGGGAACAGGTCGTCGATATCTTCAGCAGTGGCCTCTACAATCATATACTGTTCTTTATACTTCTAAAAAAGCTTTTTCAGGTCAGCGGGTGATTCCAGGCAAAACGCATAGTTGGGCACTTTCCCAAAGCCATAGGATGCATACACAAACGGAATTTCGGCTGTAACACTGGCCTCGTAATCACCTTTGGTGTCGCCTACATAAACCGGGTGCTGCAGGTTATTGCGCAGGATCACATCTTTCAGGTTTTCGCCTTTCGGGTTGCCGGTGCGACCGGAGCACTCGTAATCGCTGAACAGGTGGCTGAGTTTATGATAGTTGTAAAATGCTTCGATGTAGCCGTCCTGGCAGTTGCTTACTATTAAAAGTTTATACTTGCCGTGCAGGTATTCCAAAGCTTGCTTCATACCCTCGAACAGCGTGCCGCCATACTTTTTAAGGTGTTCCATTTCTTCCCGGCCGCTTACTTCCATCAACTCTTTTTTCTGCGCATCGCTCAGGTCCGGGAAAAATTTGTCATAGATCAGGTCGTGCTGCATGCCGGCCACACTGCGAATGTCTTCCTGCGTAATTTCCTGTATCGCAAAACTCACCTGTTTACGGGCGGCATTCCAGGCGCGGGCTACTGATTCGGTTGCATCCCAGAGGGTGCCATCCAGGTCGAAAATCAGGCTGTCAAAATTTTTGTTCATAGCTATAGTTACTTTGTCTCCGGGTCG
>DATBUF010000631.1:0-3203 GCA_036516435.1 Pontibacter sp. | reverse complement strand
GATACAGCCGAAGAACTGGACGAGATGCGTGAGCGCCTGAAAGCTGCCAAAGTAGCTACGCCGCAGTACAACGCCATCACCCGCATGACGATGAAGAACTCCCTGACCCTGCCGGAAGATGAAGTAAAGCGTCGTCTGGAGTCTGGTGAGCCTTACGTGATCCGCCTGAAAGTACCGCGCAAAGAGGAAGTACGCCTGAAAGATTTGATCCGTGGCTGGGTAATGGTGCATTCTTCTTCTATTGATGATAAAGTGTTGATGAAGTCGGATGGGATGCCAACCTACCACCTGGCCAACATTGTGGATGACCACCTGATGAAGATCACCCACGTAATTCGTGGAGAAGAGTGGTTGCCATCTGCGCCACTGCACGTGTTGCTGTACCGCTATTTAGGCTGGGAAGATACCATGCCGGAGTTTGCTCACCTGCCGCTGCTACTGAAGCCGGACGGAAACGGAAAACTAAGCAAGCGCGATGGCGATAAACTGGGCTTCCCGGTGTTCCCGCTGCGCTGGGTAGATCCGTTTACAAGCGAGGTATCTTCTGGCTACCGCGAGTCTGGCTACCTGCCGGAGGCCTTTATCAACTTCCTGGCTTTCCTGGGCTGGAACCCGGGCACACAGCAGGAGATCTTCTCGATGGAGGAACTGGCAAATGAATTTACGGTAGAGCGTATCGGTAAGTCAGGTACCCGTTTCGACATTCAGAAGGCACGTTGGTTTAACGAGCAGTACCTGCGCGCCAAACCGGATGCAGAGCTTGCCGTTTACCTGCTGAAAGCACTGGAAGAGCACAACATCAGCTGCACCCCGGAGAAAGCCGAAAAAGTAGCAGGCCTAATGAAAGAACGCGTAAGCTTTCCGCAGGAATTCTGGAAAGAGGCAGCTTATTTCTTTGTTGCTCCTACCGAGTACAGCGAGAAAGTGGCCTCTAAGAAGTGGAATGCCCAGTCGGTGGCGGTGTTTGAGGAGTTTAAGAACGAGCTGCCAGCTATAGCTGATTTTAATGCAGATACGGTAAAAGACCTGCTGACAACTATACTGGAGCGCCACGGCATGAAGATAGGCCAGGTAATGCAGGCCTTGCGCCTTGCAGTAACCGGAGCCGAAGCAGGTCCGGACCTGATGCAGATCATCGAGATTATTGGCAGAGATGAAACTATAGCCCGCATCGAAACCGCTATTGCTAAACTGAGCCAGTACGTTGCTGCTGAGTAAGCAGTCTCAACTATAGATTACGAAGGCTGATCCTGCTACAGGGTCAGCCTTTTTTTGTGGCTGCAACTATAGCTGGCGGGCGTTTCCGTAACTATTTGCCTGTTTCTACTTATACATCAGAGAGTTTAAAGTATAAGATCATGGCTAAAAATAAAAAACCCGATAAGAGCAAAAAAAAGTCGAAGGTGCATAAGGACCTGGAAGGCTTCGAGATAAAAGTGAACGAGCACGGTGAGATCATCTCCAACTATAGCATCGACAGGATAAACGAGTTCCTGAATAAAAATGTGGATGACAAGAAGCTGATGAAGCGTGATGCTGCTGAAAAGGCCAAGCGCGAAGAGGAAGAAGAATACCACATTGAAGAGGGCGAAGAGGTAGAAGAAACGGATGAAGATTTTGTGCGCAACACCAGCGCTGTGTCTGATGACGAGGAAGATTTACCTAAGCTGCGCAAGAAGAAAGATGCCGAAGAGGACGAGGAGGAAGATTAAGTATACTATAGTTTAGGGTGCCTTTACTAACAAAAGCAGAAAGTGTAAACTATAGGTAGCTTGCCATTTCTGCTATTTTTTTATCTTGCTGTTCTAAAACTAACCTTAACCTGAACTATGAGAAATTCACACGAGATTGACTACCGGATTTTCGGCAACGACATACAAGTACTGGAGATCGAGCTCGACCCGAACGAAACCGTAATAGCCGAAGCCGGCGCGATGGTGTACATGGAGGAGGGCATTGATTTTCAGGCTAAAATGGGAGATGGCTCTAATCCCAGCCAGGGCTTCTTTGGTAAGCTGGTATCAGCAGGCAGCCGCATGATTACCGGTGAGTCGCTGTTTATGACGCACTTTACGCACCAGGGCCACGGCAAGAGCCGCGTGGCGTTCTCGGCTCCTTACCCGGGCACCATCCTGCCTGTTGACCTGAGAAGCATGCGCAACAACTCGCTTATTACGCAGAAAGACGCATTTCTGGCAGCAGCACTGGGCACCAAACTAAGCATCCATTTTAACCAGCGCCTGGGCGCAGGCTTCTTTGGCGGTGAGGGCTTTATACTACAACGCATGCAGGGCGATGGCATGGCCTTTATACATGCCGGCGGAACTATAGTTGAGAAGCAGCTGAATAACGAAACCCTGCGTGTAGATACCGGTTGCGTAGTGGCCTTTGAGGAAGGTATAGATTTTAGTGTGCAGCGCGCCGGCGGTCTTAAGTCGATGATTTTTGGCGGGGAAGGCTTGTTCCTGGCAACCCTGCGTGGCACCGGCCGCGTATGGCTGCAGTCCATGCCAGTGAAGAAACTGATTCAGGCGCTGATGCCACAAGGCGAAAATGCCCGCAAAGAAGGCAGCATCCTGAGTAATTTCCTGGAGTAGGGGTCGCTTCGCTCCCAATTATGAATTATAAATTAAGAATGATGAATGGGTTATACCTGTAAGTAATTGCTTTATAGTGTGAGCCATCTTCATATGCTATTTTGAAAACAGAATTATAGCTCCTATTTTAGAAGGCAAATAACGAGAACTATGACCTTAGAATTGAAAAACACGTGGCGCTCTGTAAATAACACACTGACCAGAGTTAATCTGCTATTGTTTGCTCTTGTTACTGGTAATCTGGTTACATTCAAACAGGTTCAGGACAAGAAAGTACCCGTTGCAGCCAATATTCTTCTGATGGCTTTTCTAGGGTTAGGGCTATTTGCTGCTATCTATAAGTTGGTTTAGGAGATCCTACAGCCATAAGAATTATCCAAACATCCCCGACAGGTTTATACTTGTCGGGGATGTTTGTTTCTGCCGCAAGTTTAGCGGTAGTGTAACTTGTGGCTGTGCATGGCAGCCAGTTTGTAACTGGCTTTGCTTTACAGAAGCAAGAAACAACTATAGCTGCAACTATAGAACTATAGTGTATACTTCGAGCTGAACTATAGTTCTAGACTATAACCTTAGCAATCCACTCTTTTCTGCTGCTGCAGAAAA
>DATBUF010000630.1:0-2782 GCA_036516435.1 Pontibacter sp. | reverse complement strand
ATCGAGAGGCGCGGCTCAATTACAGCACCCGTTCGCTCCGATGTCTGCAGCACACTTGGGTACTCTTCTATCTTCACCAGAAGCTCAGCCTCCTGCAAATCCTTTACAATATTGCGGCGGGCTGCAAAACGATCCTGGCCTACGTATAGTTGTGCCTTTTCATTCAGCGTACCATCGTCGTTCAAAATATCTATAGTTGGCAGGTTGTGCTTCTGGCCCAGTTCGTAGTCGTTCAGGTCGTGAGCCGGTGTTACTTTAAGCGCACCTGTTCCAAATTCTATAGATACATACTCATCAACTATAACCGGAATCTCTTTACCCAGCAACGGAATACGCACTGATTTACCGTGCAGGTGTGTGTAGCGCTCGTCGTTCGGGTTAACAGCTACAGCTACGTCGGCCATAATCGTTTCGGGGCGCGATGTTGCTATAGTTAAATAGGCTTTCTCGGCTCCGTCTGCTACCACTTCGTACTTCAGGTGGTACATCTTCGCCATTGTTTCCTTCGGTATTACTTCTTCATCCGAAAGAGCCGTTTTGCCTTGCGGGTCCCAGTTTACCATGCGCACACCGCGGTAGATCTGCCCTTTGCGGTACAGATCCACAAATACTTCGATAACGGCTGCCGACAGGTCTTCTTCCATCGTGAAACGGGTACGGTCCCAGTCGCAGGAAGCGCCCAGTTTTTTCAGCTGCTCCAGAATAATGCCACCATACTTTTCTTTCCACTCCCAGGCATATTTCAGGAACTCGTCGCGGGTAAGGTCTTTTTTCTCGATGCCGCGCTCTTTCAGCATCGCCACAACTTTAGCTTCGGTAGCAATAGAAGCGTGGTCGGTACCCGGTACCCAGCAAGCCTCTTTGCCCTGCATACGCGCACGGCGAATCAGCACATCCTGGATAGTATTGTTGAGCATGTGGCCCATGTGCAGCACGCCCGTTACGTTTGGCGGCGGAATTACAATGGTGTAAGGCTCTTTGTTCGGGTTTGGCTTAGAGCGGAAAAAGCCACGCTCCATCCAGTTGCTGTACCACTTCTGCTCTACTTCTTTGGGATTATATTTCTTTGCTATCGACATCTTATACTTGTTTTGCTACTTAAAAGCGCTAAAAGGCAAAAATAGAGAATTTAGATGTAATTGTTGATGGCTGATGGCTGATTGTTATTTGACTGAATCAGGATCTACAGGATTTCAGGATGAACAGGATTATAGTTCTACCTAAAAACAAAAGCCACTTTACAATTTGTCATCCTGAAAGGATCTTGTGGGACTATAGCAACGGCTTAACCTCCCCTCTACCAAGTTTCTTACAGAATGACATGAAATTTTAAATTCTGAAAATCCTAACATCCTGAAATCCTGATTCAGACGACTTTCAGGTTATACTTGGTGAGCAGCCCCTGCAGGCCGTATTGCGAAAATGTCGCTTTCTTGATCGTGTTGATCTCCGTGTCAATGTCAAAGTTATACGCAGTAGAAAGATCGGAACCAGTCAGGTTGGTGTAGTTGAAAACAGCCCGCTCCAGATCTGTATTATCAAATAGAGCACTTGTAAGGTTGGCGTTCGAGAAATCCACCCCTTTTAAAGAGCATTTGATGAATTTGGTTTTCGCCAGCTTCATCTTTGAGAACGAGGCATAATCCAGCAGGCAATTTTCAAAATATACAGTAAACAGGAAGTCCTCACAAGTGCTGAAATTTATGCCCGTTAGCTTACATTCTTTGAAAACCACGTTGTTTATAGTGGAGTGCTCTAACTTGAGCATCGCCAGGTTACAGCCGATAAACGTGCAGTCGGTAAAACGGTTATTCGAAAAGTTACTGCCTGAAAAATCGCAGTTCTTAAACGTGCAGTTCTCAAACTCGCGGTTCCGGACCTCTTTATTGGGGTAGATGATCTTTTCAAATATCTTGTCTTGGTGTAGCTGCCCTTCCATTTTTACAATCGTTATCAATCAAAAGTAAATAAAAAAACCTGCCCTTGTAAGGCAGGTTTCTCTGGTAAACTATAGTTTATGCTTACGCCTCCTGGTGCAGCCAGGCTTTTTTGGCAAGCAGTTCTTCTTCGGTTTCGCGGTAATCCGGGTCGTCTACACAGCAGTCTACCGGGCAAACTGCCGCACACTGTGGTTCTTCGTGGAAGCCCATGCACTCGGTGCATTTATCAGAAACGATGTAGTAAAACTCATCCGAAATCGGTGGCTGTGCCGCATCGCCGGGAATCACTTCGCCCCCGTCGATCTCCACTTCTTTCAGCGCAGTACCTCCGCCCCAGGTCCACTCGGCACCACCTTCGTAAATAGCAGTGTTCGGGCACTCCGGCTCACAGGCTCCGCAGTTAATACACTCATCGGTTATCATTATCGCCATAGTCGTATCTCCTGTATATTTTTTATACTTTTGTATATCGTGTTTCTAAACCGCAAAATTAGGAACATTAACTGTCCTTTCAAATAAATTTTACAGCCATACTATATATACGCCATGACATTAGAAAACAGGATAGAAGCTTTTGTGGAGTTGGGCAGGCAATTAAAAAACCTTACCCCCGAAGACCGACAGGTATGGGCGCGCATCGCGCAGTCGCGTAACCCGTGGTTTGATGAAGAAAACGTATCCTGTGCCCTGCATGGCATTACGCAGATGCTCGAAGAGCAGTACCTGCGTGAATGGCTGTACCCGTATCACCTGCAACAGGTTACACCTAAAAAGGTTGGCGTCGTAATGGCCGGCAACATCCCGATGGTGGGTTTCCACGATTTTTTATCGGTACTGATAAG
>DATBUF010000629.1:0-7056 GCA_036516435.1 Pontibacter sp. | reverse complement strand
AAATGGTGGCACAATATCCGTTAATCTTGCAGCTAAACCCCGCCATGACTGAAGCGCAGTACAGCCACATGCTGGGGCAGATGCTCCCGAATGGCTACCGGATGGTGGGCATCTTTGACGGAGAAACCTGCCTGGGCTTGTCGGGGTTCTGGATCAACACCAAACTTTACAGTGGCAAATACCTGGAAGTAGATAACTTTGTAGTAGATGCAGGTAGGCGCTCGCAAAGTTTAGGCAAACACCTGGCCGACTGGCTTCAAGAGCTGGCAAGACAGGAAAATTGCCAGACCATTATGCTGGATGCGTACACCAGCAACCATGCAGCCCACAGGTTCTACTTTCGGGAGGGGTTTCACATCAAAAGTTATCACTTCTTTAAAACACTATAGATGGCACGCGACAGGTATAGTTTCTGGGTATGGCTGTTATACTTCGTCCTGTTTGAGGCAGTAGTGTACCTTGGTTTAAGTTACTTGCTGGCAGGCATGGGCGAGAGCAACCAGTACCAGGCAGAGAATACGGTGGTACCAAACTGGGTAAAAGCCGTTGTATTTATTCTGCTGTACCTGCTCTGCCTGTTGGTGGGCGTGATGGTGGTCAGCAACTTTGTACCGGGCAAACACAGAGGCCAGCTGATGCGGTGGGTATACCTGGGGCTACTGAGTCTACCACTCATGTTGCTACTTCTTTTTTCCTAGACTTACACTATAGCTGTAAAACTTCGTTTACTTATCGTTAACTTAGAACATCATGAGAAAACAACTTTACCTGTTGCTGCTGCTCTGCCTTACAACCACCGTTGGTGCCGTTGCACAAACCACGCAGCAGTATTTCATTAAACTACAGACCGG
The DNA here is from genome assembly GCA_036516435.1 of Pontibacter sp. Taxonomy (GTDB): domain Bacteria; phylum Bacteroidota; class Bacteroidia; order Cytophagales; family Hymenobacteraceae; genus Pontibacter. The sequence continues at coordinate 6,205 of DATBUF010000629.1, read as the reverse complement.
TGAGGTAGTTCCAGCCCGCAAGATTCAGCTCAAGTCACCGCTCTTTAAGGCAAATTATTTTCTACTGGATGATACACTTAGGTATAGTCCGGCCATGATCAGCGCTTACCAGAACGAAGACGGCTACTATGCGCGCGTTGAGCCGGGAAGCCACTCAGAAGCTTTTGCCAAGCGGATACTGGAAGGACCACGGATTGATAAATTCTATAGTTCCCGCACTACCTACGACCACTATGGCTACTCGCCTTATGGATATGGTTACGGGTACGGCCCACCACGTACCAGCCGCCGGCGCATTTACTATTTCTCCAAAGACGATGGTCCGCTTTATCTTTATAACTACGAGAACCTGCAGATGGCCCTTAGTGATAATGCCTCAAGCTTATTGCTGCTGCAAAAGTATAAGCGTGACAAATACCTGAACACGGGCATAACAGTTGTTGGTGCCGGCCTGATGGCGCTTGGGGTTATAAACTCGCAGCGCACCCTTGACGGGAACCTGAAACTCTCGCCGATGCTGTATGCCGGAGCAGGCGTACTGGGTGCCCAGTTCGTGATCAACCTGTTCCAGAAAGATAAACTTACGCAGGCCGTACAAGTCTACAACTACCAGCTGAAGCAACAATAGCCGCCTTGTAGTACCAGGATAAGAGCTCAAGACAACCAATATGCTAGCGTATCAGAAACTATAGTTCAGCAGTTGTTTATCTATAGTTTCAACCAGTTTTGTTCCCATACTTAGTCTATATCAGTGGAAGACATTCTATTACTTCATGGGGCTCTAGGCTCGGCTGCTATGCTGCATCCCCTCGAACAGGCGCTAAGCAGAGAGTACAGGGTATTTACACTTGATTTTGCCGGGCACGGAGGCACTCCCTTTCAGCAGGAGGCCTTTAGCATAGAAGATTTTGCGCAGCAGGTGCTAGCCTTTCTGGAGCAGCAGCAATTAAAGCAGGTGCATATTTTCGGGTACAGTATGGGCGGCTACGTGGCCTTATACCTGGCTAGCCAGCACCCTGATCGTATAAAGAGCATTTTTACGCTGGCTACTAAATTTGCGTGGTCAGCAGAGGCAGCAGCGAAGGAAGTGAAGCTCCTGAACCCCGGTAAGGTAAAAGAGAAAGTGCCTCAGTTTGCTGCCACACTTGCCCAGCGCCATGCGCCACAACCCTGGGAGAGGGTAATGGAACAAACAGCCCTTATGATGCTTCGCCTCGGGGAGCAGCCCCTGTTAACCGCCACTACACTCAGCCAGATACAGCAGCCTGTTCAGGTTGCCGTAGGCGATCAGGACACGATGGTAACCTTGCAGGAGACGGCAGAAGCCTTCCGGAGCCTGCCCGATGCGCGGCTGCTCGTGCTACCGGCAACTCCACACCCGCTGGAGCGCGTGGCTGTCAGCCGGTTGCACCACGAAATCGACTTATTTTTAACAAGTATCTGTACCCCAACTATAGTTTAACCTATGCATTCTGTTTTTACCCGCACGTGCGGCTTTGCTTTTGTTCTTATACTTTGCCTGCTTATGGCTTCCTGCTCCGGCAGCAAGGCAAACTTCGGGCAGCGCGGTTATACCGAAGAAGGAAAGGCATCTTACTATGGCCGTAAATTTCAGGGCCGTAAAATGGCTAACGGCGAGCCGTACCGCCGCCACAAGCTCACAGCTGCCCATAAAACACTTCCTTTCGGCACGAAGGTTAAAGTAACAAATACCGCTACAAACAAGTCAGTTAAAGTTAAAATCACGGATCGTGGTCCGTTCGTCAGGGGCCGCATTGTGGACCTGTCGGAGTCTGCAGCCAAACGGGTAGGAATGATAGATGCTGGTGTGGCGCCTGTAAAAATGAAAGTGGTACGCCCGGCTGCTAAAAAATAAATAGTGCTATTACTATACTTACACAGCTATTTTTTACGTTAACCCTAAAAAAACAATCTTTCTCTAAAATATACAATACACCTGTTGCAAAAGAGGGAGATAAACAATATATTTGAACGTGAAAAATATGTGGCGACATAGTTGGTTACTCTTCCCTTGTGCAGTATTCATGCTGCTACTGTCGTTGCCATGCCCGGCACTCTCGATTAACGGTACTGCCATTGCTCAGGCAGTTGTAGTTGCCGAAGATAACGGACCAACTTCCAAAGCTGCCCCCAAGGCAAAAGCGAAACCCGCCGCCGCTAAAATGCGGGATAAGTCTGTGCTTGATGCTGATGTACTCGACAGCCCTCTTTCTTACTTTAGGGAAGCTTTTACCCCGGAAGAGGAGAAGGCGGACAGCGACACAACTCCGGCCATGCTAAATACGGTAAAAGCACTTGTGGCTACCCTCCTCTCTACTATTATGTAGCAAGGCTGTAGTTCTACGGCCTACGGCTTCTGAAGCCTTGCTTCCCCAACAGAATATCAAAAAAAAGCTTAAAGTCTGATGCCAGGCTATAGAACGGGTATTTAAAAGTAGCCGGTTTGTTCCGCTCAAAGAAGAAGTGCCCACCCAGGCAAAGCCATACCCAATTACCGGCACTGCCCACAGCCAACTGTACCTGCCCGACACTATAGCTGCTATAGCCACCAGCAAGAGTAGCCCTGTACCTGTAAAATGCAGCACACGCGTTGTAGTATGCTGGTGCTCCGAAAGGTAGTAAGGATAAAACTCCTTTAGCGAAGTATAGCGTTTGGGTTCCGAAGTTCCTGCCATAGCTGCGTTTTGTTTCTCTTATTAACTTACGCAAAAGCAACTATAGTTTCAACAGCCGCTCAAACTATAGCTTCTTACACAAGGTCGGTTAGCAGCGCCAGCACCAAACCCAGCAGAGTAGCAACAAGCTTATTGCGGTTAAAGCTGTGGTCCGGGCTGGTTTCGAAAAGGATAGTAGTGGATATGTGCAGAAAATTACCTGCTACCAGGCCGGTAAGGGCCGTGTAAACAGCACTTCCTGGCGCCTCCTGCGAGAGCAGTGCATTACTGGCTAGAATGCCCAGCGGAGACCCTGCAGCAAACACCAGCAGCCAGGCAAGGGCTTTCCGGAAATTCTTCAGGCGCGAGAGCAACACCGACATCAGGGCGAAAGCTGCCGGCACGTGGTGCAGTGCTACGCCTACCAGTACAGCGTAAAAGCTTCCTTCGTGGTGCATGTGCCCTACACTACGATGGTCCTGATCTACCAGTATGCTCCCCTCCAGAAAGGCATGTACAAACAGTGAGCCCAGCAACAGAAACGGTATGGTATCAGCAGCCTTATGGCTATGTGTGTGCGTGTGCATATGCCCGTGCTCCACACCATGCGAGAAAAGCTCCAGTACAAGCTGCAGAAAGAAGCCAGCCAACACCCAATAGCCTACCACATGCGGGTCTTGCGTACTGAGCAGCACATCCGGCAACAGGTGCGTAATGGTAATGGTAAACAGATAGGCACCACTAAAAGCAAGCGCCATTTTGAGCCAGCGTGTGTTGCCTGGCGGAAACAGCTTAACCAGGAACCCGGCCAGCACGACAGTAAAGAACAGAACTAAGATGGCTATAAGCATCCGTTAATTTATTTTTTGAGAACAAAAATCATGCGTTCACTCTGAGCCGGATCGTAGGGCCGCAGGTCGTAATCACCAAATACATCCGCCAGGCGAAGCTGCGCCATCTTAAAGTATTCTGTAAAATCCTCCTGCCGTAGTGCCCGCACCCGCTCCTCAAAGCAATAGTCTCTGCCGTTGTCAGTAAACCGGATTGTCTTTACAACGAAGCCATTCTCCACACCCCGGTGTATGCAAAATTTGATGCCTTGTACTTCCTTTACCTCCTCCGCTACCAGGTTATTTATAGTTAACTCGGTATTCATGAAGTCGATGACCAGCTTACCTCCGTGCTTTAAGGATTTGGCTACGGCACAAAGCGCGACCACATTCTCCGTTTCGTTTGTGAAATACCCAAAACTGGTAAATAGGTTGAGAATAAAATCGAAGCTCTCCGGCTGGTATACTTCGCGCATGTCGTGCACGGCGAAATGAAGGCGCTCGTTCTCGAACTGCCTGGCGTAGGCTATACTTTGCTCTGAGAGGTCTATGCCGGTAACATCATAGCCCTTCTGGTTCAGGTACACGGCATGGCGTCCCTTACCACAAGCCAGGTCCAGTATTTTTTCGTGCGGTTTAGGGTGCAGGTATGTCAGCAACGTGTCAATAAACTGCTGCGCTTCCTGTTCATCTCGGTTCTTATACAGAATGTGGTAGTAGGGGGAATCGAACCAAGTACTGAACCACTCTTCTTCCTGTTGGGCCATCGCAGTTTTGTAATAGCAATTGAGTCGCAAATATAGGCTAAAATATCAGAAGGTGAGTATACGTACTTCTGCCAATACCGGCTAATCAGGTATAGCGACATATAAAAAGGCCTGCCGCTACTGAACTGATCAGCAGCGGCAGGCCTTGTATCTTCGGTAAGCGATCTGCTTAGCGTCTTACAGCACCAGCTGGTGTATTTGTCTCAGCGGACTCTTTTACGCTGTCACCTGGTTGTATTTCGTTAGCACCCTGGTCGTGGTTAGGCATTACTTCGCCATGGGTTGTTTCTCCCTGCACCTTACCATCTGCAGTTACCTCTTTGTTTCCGGCATCAGATACGTTAAATGTAGAGCGTGTACCTGGCTCCACATAGTCAACCGATACCTTTTCGCCTGGTCTGAGGTCAGAGGGCGTATCGCAGGAAACCATCATCAAACCGCAGGCTGCGGCAAATACTGCAATTACGTTCTTATTCATTTCTGTATGTTTTATACTTTATTTAGCGCTATCGCTTCTGCAACACTGCAGGTAATATCTTAATTTATTTACTTACGCCCTACCACCCACTAAGGGTTATTGCACTTAGGCCAGCAGGTTCTTCCGACGGAGCAGGCTTTCCATGAGCTTCACATCGTTGGCGCCCACAAATATACGATAAGGAAGGTGTAAAAACACAGGCGCCTGGAACGTACGTGCAATCCATCCTTTCCAGCCTTTTGGTAACTGGCTGTCGGCAGGAGGTTGCAACCACAGCAGGTATGCGTCATCTGTACGTTCTGCTTTCTCAATCATGTCCCAGGTCATGGTCATGCCCTCGCGTTCGTTACGCTTCATGATGATCTGGCGCTGGTCTATGTCGTAGTTCATTTTTTCGAACAGTGGATTGCCCTGCTCTACGCGTGTAACACCTACAATCTGAGCTGAGCGCAGGGCAACAAACAGGATCGTAACTATAACAGCCAGTGCTACCCACCACCACGAGAAGCTGAACACAGCAGGCAGCAGCAGCAATACAAGAGGAATAAGGGCATACCACCACTCACGACGCCACACTCTGCCCAAGGCTACTTTCGTGAAAAGGTCTTTATCTAACTGGTACTTTTTGGTGCGTATCGTACCAGGAGCTGCCCCCTGTGGTGCACGATATCTTTGATTTAGTTGTTGCATGCTACGTTAATCAGATTCTGTTACCCTGCTTTTATGGCTACAGGGCAGTGCCAACATGTTAATCTATAGTTTATAGGCCTTCAGGCTCAGGTCTAAGCTCTTGATAGAGTGCGTTAAAGCTCCAACCGAGATATAGTCTACGCCACACTCAGCTACAGCCCGTATAGTTGTTTCGGTTATGCCGCCGGATGCCTCTGTTTCGCACCTGCCACCAATCATGGCTACGGCTTCGCGCATCATGTCAGGTGTCATATTATCCAGCATAATGCGGTGAATGCCACCTGTTTCCAGGGCCTCCGCCACTTCCTGCAGGTCGCGTGTCTCTACTTCTATACGCAGGTCTTTTCCTTTCTCTTTCAGATAGCGTTGTGTTGCAAGTATAGCTTCTTTTATGCCGCCGGCATAATCTACGTGGTTATCTTTCAGGATAATCATGTCAAACAGCCCGAAACGGTGGTTGTGTCCGCCACCTATCAGCACTGCCCACTTTTCCAGCATCCGGAAATTGGGTGTGGTTTTGCGCGTGTCCAGCAGCTTAGCGCCGGTGCCTTTTATCAACTCTGCCAAATGATGCGTGTAGGTTGCGATACCGCTCATGCGCTGCATGCAGTTCAGCACCAGCCGCTCGGCAGTCAGGATGCTTTGTGCTTTGCCTTTTACTGTAAGCGCTATATCGCCAAACTTAACGGCGGCGCCATCCTGCAACAGCACCTCTACCTGCAGTTCCGGATCTACAGCGTTAAAGATATAGCCAGCCAGCTCTAC
>DATBUF010000628.1:0-3476 GCA_036516435.1 Pontibacter sp. | reverse complement strand
AAAACGAGCTACCTCTTCAGGAATAATATCCTCGGGTAAGCCGTACATCAGCACACGCTCGAACCTGATCTGGCGGTGGGTTTTCTGTAGGGCGTGATACAGCGCTTCCAGCTGCTCGCTGGCTTCGGTATGGTTGCGGTTTAACACCCTGTCCGTAGCTATTTCAGACGGAGTCAGGTTAGTAATTGTAAGTTCGTCCGGCTGGGGTTCCTCCAGGTAATCCTGGTAGCAGTGGAGCAGCAGCACAGTGGCCCCGGAGGTTTGTTGGCAAAGCGCTATGGCATAGTTGCAGGCCTTCAGGCCATTTTCTGTCAGGTCGACGGGCACCAGAATTCTGAGCATGCTGTGGTGTTTTAGTGTGGCTACAGTATACGTGTGGGCCGGCCTGTTGTGTTGTGGCAGAGCAGCGGCAGGCGGTGGTATCAAAAAATACTATATTTTTGCAGGCAGATACCGCTTTCATGCTGAAACATTTATTCCTTTATCTCATCGGGTTTGTAGTACTGGCTTCGCTGGCATACTATGGCTTTAGCCATTGGCAGGCCTCCAGGGAGAAAGTAAATTTGTGGGAGATTGTCCCCGAATCGGCAGCCGTGGTAATAGAGACCAACAACCATAGCGCGCTTGCAACTCACCTCGATAAAACGCAGCTGTGGCAAAGCCTGGAGGCATTACCGGCCATGCAGGAGTTTCAGGAGCATATGGCCCTGTTAGACAGCGTTTCGCCGGGGCGGCAGCGGCTCAACCGCTTTCTTGATAAAAAAAATATTCTTACCTCGGCGCACGTGACCGGGAAACACACCTTCCATTTTGTTTTTTACATTCCGGTAAACTCCGTTGGGGAGCACCGCTTTTTGCGTACCCTTACCGAAAACGTGGCCAAGCACCCAGACTTTGAGTCGAGCTCGCGGGAGTACAAAGGGGTATTGCTGACAGAAGTAACCTACAAGCCGCTAGACCTGCATTACACCTACTTCTCTTATCACAACAACATTATTCTGAGCACTTCTGCCCCGCTGATAGAAGAGGTGGTACGCCGCGCTGCGCTGGATGCCCCTGTTTCGATAGCTGCTGAATATAAAAGTGTCAATTACCTCAATCAGCCGGACGTATACGCCAATGTGTATGTCAATAACCGGGAGCTGCCTGCCTTGCTGAACATGTTTCTGCAGGACGATATAATGCCGCAGGTACGCTACCTGAGTAGCTTGTGCCGGAACGGTATGCTGCAGCTCAAGCTGGAAGAAGGCAAGATTTTTCTGAATGGTTTCTCCAATCCGGAGCCTTTAAAGAATTCCCTGCACACAAACCTGACCCCGATCCGGCCGAGAGCCTTGCTTGTAAAGGAGTACCTGCCTACCCGTACGGCTGTCTTGCTGCACTTTGGTGTGCAGCAGGTATCCAGGGTAAAGCAGCAGCTCGTAAAACTTCCTGCAACACCTCACGATGCCCTGCTCGATAGCCTGGGTGGCTCTTTTAGAGAAGAGTTGGCGCTGGCATACCTGGAGTCGAACAGCATCCGGACCAGCCCGGAGAAGGTGGTGTACGCCCGCACCGGCAACAACACACAGGCCCTGCTCCGCCAACTATACGGCAGCACGGGTACAGCACAAAAGAGCAGCCTTTTTTCCGGTGTTTACGGAGGTTTCACCATCCGGGAGCTACCGGTTGCAGAGGCACCTGCCCGTATGTTCGGGGAGCTGTTTTCGGGGTTTGCACAGACCTATGCTGTGGAACTGGAGAACTATATTCTTTTTACGGATGAGCTGAATACGGCCCGTGCTCTGATAGACGATATACTGGCCGAAAAAGTGTGGAGTAAATCGGCAGCCCAGCAGGCCTTCCAGGAGCAAACCTTGCAGGAAGCAAACTTCAGCCTGTTTCTGAACACAGTAAATGCCTGGTATATTCTGAACCGGTATACTTCCGAAGAGGAGCGGGAAAGCCTGCTGCAGGCCTCCTCGTTTATCAAGAAATTTAACCTTATAAGTGTGCAGTTTGCCCGTGTGGAAAGTCAGTATTACACCAGCGTGGTACTCTGGAAGCAGGAACGCAGCAACACCGGAACCGAAAGTAACTTTGCTGTGGAATTTACAGAGCCATTTGCCAGTAAGCTGATCTCGAAGCCATACGCGGTGCAGAATGTAATAGACCGTAGCCGGGAGGTGATAGTGCAGGACTCGGCTTATGTGCTGCATAATATTACCGCAGATGGTAAACAGAGCTGGACTGATACCCTGAGCAGCAGTGTGCGGGGAGGCGTAAAACAGTTGCCGCTTGGCCGTGATAACCGGCTCCGCTACCTGTATGCCACTGCAGCCCGCATCCATGCTGTTGACGGGCAGGGGCAGCCTCTCGAAAACTTTCCCTTTAACCTGGTTGATTCGCTGAACCTGCAGCGCCTGACCATCCTGGACTATAGCAAGAGCGGGAACTACAACCTGTTGGCTGATGATGAATCGGGTAACCTGTACATGTACGATATCCGTGGCAATGCTATACAGGGTTGGCAACCCCGCCGCCTCGACTACAAACTGGCAGCAGCCCCGCAGCACCTGCAGATCGGCACCCGCGACGTGATCCTGGTACTGCTTGAGAATGGGTATGTGTATGCGCTTAACCAAAGCGGCGATGCTTACCAGGGCTTTCCGTTCAGCCTGAAGTCGCCGGTTGCAGCTGGTGCCGTGGCTACTAAACTGGGGACAGACCTGCGCAGAACAGAGCTAACAACCGTTACCCGCTATGGCGAAGTGATAACCTTTAACCTGCAGGGACGGGTGCTGCGCCGCGAAAAGTTGCCACGCCCAAGCAAGCGCGCCATGTTTGAGCTGGTGCAGGATGAGCATAACGGGGGCAAAAACTTTATATTTGTAAGGCAGGAACAAGGCAAGGTTGCTGTTTTTGATCAGGAGCAGGAGCTGGTTTTTGAGAAACGTTTTGTTACTTCAGCTCCCAAAATCGTACAGTACTTCAACTTCGGGGGAGATAATATTATTTATGCCGTTACTGAAACCGGCCCACAAAAAACTTATCTCTACAACGCCACAGGCAAGCTTATCGGCGGCAATGCCTTAGACAGCAGCCAGCCTGTCACCATTTACCACAACGAGTCTGAAAACACATACTCGCTCTACAAAGTTTATCGCAACGAACTGCAGAAAGTAAACTTCAGAATGAGGCGGTAGTTCCCTAAACCAGTGATTAGAGGGATTAAACAGATTCTCAGGATTAGGCCTTTGCTATAGTTATGGCTATAGTTCTATAGTTGCTGATGACCCACCCCTACCCCTCCCGAGAGGGGAATTGCTGTTATAGCTATAGTTGCGGCTATAGTTTTATAGTTGCTGGCTCTTACCTTAGCCGGCTATAGTTTGGCCTTCTGGCCCAGTCGAGTTACAAACTCGACCTTATAGAAAGACACGGGTTGCAAACCCGCGCCAGCAATAAACTTCAGCCATTGCTATAGTTGGAGACTT
>DATBUF010000627.1:0-5197 GCA_036516435.1 Pontibacter sp. | reverse complement strand
TACACTGGCGTAGGCCAGCAAGGCAGGCTGGTAGCGGGCATCCCAGGTAAGTGCCGTATCCAGCAAGGCGGCCGCCTGCTCGTAGTTGCGGCCTGCCAGCGCCCGCTCCGACAGGTTTAGGTACACTTCGGCCCAGTTACTTGCCATTGCTTTTTTATCACCTGCCAGATAAGCCCGCTGGCGCTTCACCAGCCCATCCAGAAAAGTATAGAGCTCCGGGTCTTTGGCTTTCAGGTCGGCGGTGGTGTTGATGGACTTGTGGTTGAGCGGGTGCACTTTTACAGGTTCGAAGTAAGCCGGGTAAGTCTGGGCCAGGTACTCGTGCTCGTTGTTGGCAGAATAATAGTCCAGGGTGCGGTTTTCTTTCATGGCATTCTGGTACAGGCGGCGCACTTCGCGGTTTTCGGCATCGGTAAACACCCTGCCATGAAACTGGTGCACATACTCATGCAGCACCACATTCCGCTCCAGGTACGAGCCCCGCACCACGTACTCAATGGCTGCTGCGCCGCTCCCCACCCCACGTATGTCCATCCACTGGCGGTTATCAAACGTAGTAGCCTGCCGGAAGAAAGGAGAGTTCATGGCAATAGCCAGGTCGATGTGCAGCGGCGGAATCACGAATTTTTCCTTCTGGCGGCTTAGAAACGGGAAGTACACGATGCTTTCGTATAGTTGCGACCATACCATTTTCTGCACTTCATCGCCGGGGTAATAACTCACATCCGGGAACACACGGGCAAAATTTACAGGATCTTTGATTATAGTTTGGCGGATCACCTGCTGCAGCGAATCGTAGTTGTGCAGGTACGTGAGTTGTTTTTGTTTGATAACGGCTGCCAGGGCATTGTGGGCAGGGCCATAGTGTTTTTTACGTTGCAGAATACGCTGGAATATCGTCTGGGCAGAATCCAGGCGCTGGCTTCGGTCCATGTCAAAAGCCATGTAATACACGGACCCGCGCAGCATAGCCGGTAGTACCGACTGCGGATACTCCTGCTGCACTTTTGCGGCTACAGCCAGTGCTTCTTGTATTTTATTTTGGGCGATCAGTTTATCTGCCTGCTGTAGTGCCTGCCGCACCTGCTCGTCTTCGGGTTGAGCGTAGTCAGCGTACGTGAGGTTAGTGTGACCGTTGCCCCAGTGCCAGTGCGTTACATAGTGTAGCGGGTTCAGCTCCAGTGCCAGTTCCCATTGCGCTGCCATGTCGTTTAGCTGGGTAGCATCTACACGTCGCCAGATGGCATAACCATAGTTGAAGCGGGCATCGGGGTTAAAGGGGTTTAGGGTGAGGCTAGTGATGAGTGGTTGTTCGGCAAGCTCCGGTTTCTGGTTCCAGAAATGCACATCCGACTCCAGCAAATACCCATCGGCATTTTTAGGATTATAGTTTTGTACGAGTTTTGCTTTCTGTAGCGCCTGGTCATACTTTTTCTGCAGCATCAGGATGCGGCCCACCTGTATTGTTGCGGCCTCGTGCTTCGGAGCTTTGGCTAATACCTGGTTGGCAGTAACTTTTGCTTTCTCCAGTTCCCAGGCTTGTACCTGTAGTTTGCTTTGCAGCAGCAGCGCTTCCGCCGACTCAGGTTGAAGTTTCAGGGCTTGTTTTACCAGCTTTTCTGCCTGCTCAAACTCATTGTTCAGGATAGCCAGTTTTGCTTTGGTAACTATAGTTTGCGCGGTTGGTTTGGCCCTAGCTATAGTTTGCTGCGCTTCCTGCCATAAGCCCAGTTCCAGTAACTTTTCGGCTTTTTCGGCTGGTGCTATAGTTGCCGTTTTTGCCAGTTGCCGCTCCTGTTGTAGTTTCTCCCGGATGGCTTTAACATCGTCGGGGTGCTGGGCCAGTGCTGTGCATGCAAAAGCAAATATAGTGGTAAACAGAAGTATGAGTCTGGGTGTGGAGCGCATGTGCTTAGGTTGAATGCTCTATCCACTAAAAATACACACTTCTGTTGCTAAACAAAAGTATGTATCTGGTTTCTTGCATATACACCCGGAGAGGGATGTGGGAAATGAGTAACTATAGCCTTCGGGGTGAACTATAGCCGGTATGCCGGCAATACGCCAAAAACTATAGACATAAAAAAAGCGAGAGCCGATCCTGAGTAAGAACCGGCTCTCGCCTGATTTTAAAGTAGTGTGCGCAAGAAAGGACTCGAACCTTCACACCTTACGGAACTGCCGCCTGAAGACAGCGCGTCTACCAATTTCGCCACTTGCGCAAATTCACTAAATCAAATAAACATCCCAAAACCCTTTAACCCTCGTTCATTGGGATTACAAAGGTACAACAGTTTTTTTTGGATGCAATATCTGCAATAAAAAATATTTTACTTTTTCCCCATGGGCTCGTCCAGCAATACAGGCGTGATCTCTTTACGGGAGTAACGCTCCAGCCGTTTCAGGATGGAAATGCCGATCACAACCCACACAAAACCAGCCGAAAACCCGGCCAGCACATCGGTAGCATAATGCACCCGCAGGTATATGCGGCTAAACCCGATAAAAACTATAAAAACCGATAAAAGTATTACCAGCACGTACTTTAGCCAGGGTTGTTTTACATGCTTCCATACCAGGTGAATCAGGAGACCATAAAACGAGGCAGCCACCATGGTATGCCCGCTCGGGAAACTGAGCCCGTGTGCCTCTGCTAAAGGCAGCAACGGCCGGGGACGGTCGAAGAAATACTTCAACACTACGTTCAGGGTGATGCTCCCTAAAGCCACCACCGGCACCTTAAGCGAATACCAGCGGTGTTTGCGCACAAAAACAAAGTATGCTACCAAAAGCAGGGCTGCCGGCGTCAGAAACTCACCCGACCCGAAAAAAGTAATTCCTTCGATAAAATTACTAAAAGCAGGGCTGGCCAAACTTGCCGCAAAAGCAAAAGCAGCAGCATCTATCCCCAGTTCATCACCCTTTATAATCTCACTGCTGATGTAAAAAAACACTACCACACACGCAATAAACAGCAGCCAGACAAATACCAGCTCTACTGTAAACAGCGCGATACTTGCCATCAGTTTTTTATAGAAACTCCGGATCATGACTCATTCTTTCTTGATTTTGCGGGCGGCCATATTGCTGCCTGCGTATAGTTTTAACGTAAAACATCCGTCAACGCTGCTTTATACTTATGGAAAATACGATCAGGTTGTTTCTGGCCGCCTCTCTCCCCGATACACTTGGCCCCTATCTGCAGGAGCAGCTTTCGCCTTTTCTGGATGACACCGTACGCCCAGTACCGCTCCTGAACCTGCACCTGACACTATTCTTTATCGGGAATGTGCCTGTAACGGAGCTCGATACTATCCGGCAGCAAGTAAAGGAAATAGCCCGCCAAAGCCAACCTTTTACCCTGCAGTTAGAGACTGTACAACAAGGCCCGAAACCAAAGTCGCCCCGCCTCGTATGGGCCCGGTTCAGGGCTGACCCGGAGTTTACCCGCCTTAGCCAGGCACTAGCGGAGGCACTGGCACCAAACGAACCGAACAAGCTGAAACCTATACCGCATATTACCCTGGCCCGTTACAAAAAGAACATCTCGCGCCCGGAGCAAAGACCGGCTGTGCAGCCTGCACATACTATAGTTTTGCCGGTAAACGCCATCGGTGTCTGGAAATCGGAACTGGCCTCGCCGCACCCGGTCTACAGCATCCTGGAAAGTTACCTGTTAGGCGAAAACCAAACCCGCACCTAAATAGTAAGTATAGCTCTGAAAGACCCCGGAACATGACACAATCTGAAATGACTGAACTGGTGACCGCCCTGCGCGACAATAACCTGAGCGTTGCTTTTGCCGAGAGCTGCACTGCCGGCATGCTGGCATCGGAGTTCGTGAAAGCCAAAGGCAGCAGCGATGTACTGAAAGGAAGCCTGGTAGTGTATCAGCCTGAAGTAAAAATGAAGTTGCTGCACGTACGCAAAGAAACGCTGGAACTATACACCGCCGAGAGTCAGCAGGTAACCAACGAAATGGTAATGGGACTGAAAAAGCTGCTGGATGCCGACATAAACGTAGCCGTAACCGGGCTGGCCGGCAGCGGGGGCTCCGAAACCGAAGAAAAACCAGTAGGAACAGTGTTCGTTTCTTTTCTGTATGACGGCAAAGCCGAGGAGTTCCGGGAGGTGTTTGACGGCAACACGCAGGCCATCCGCAAAAAAACCGTAGATTACATTTTCGAAAAGCTGCAGGGTATACTGGAGCAACATTATAACCGCTAAACTATAGTTCCCGCATTGCCCCAGGTTCAGGACAACGGCTTCGACCGGGTAGCCTCTTTTTATGACCCGCTGGCCCGGCTCGTCTACGGCACAGCCTTACAGGACGCCCAGTGCTGGCTACTGCCCTACATACCGGCCGGTGCATCTGTGCTGATCATCGGGGGTGGCAGCGGCTGGCTTTTGCAACAGGTTTTGCAGCATAGTGCACCTAAGTACATTTTATACCTGGAGGCCTCCGCCAACATGCTGCAGAAGGCAAAACAGCTAAACTCCGGCACAACTATAGTTGAATTCCGCCACGGCACCGACGCCGACCTCTCTCCCCACGATCGGTTTGATGCCGTGGTCACGCCCTTTCTGCTGGATCTTTTTCCTGCTGACAGGCTTACCCAACTCATGCAGCGCCTGCATGCCACTTTAGTACCTGGCGGCCTTTGGCTGTTTGCCGACTTCTGGCCTGTGGAGGCATCTCCTCCTATCTGGCAAAAGCTGCTGGCTAAAAGCATGTACCTGTTCTTCGGATTCTTAAGCAATGTGCAGGCCCGCCACCTCCCCGATTATGGCAAACATTTCAGCAGCTTCGGTTTGCAGGAACTGGCCCATGCGGGATTCTATAAAGGTTTTGTGCAGGCGAAGGTGTTTATTTACCTCTCCCAACCTCTTGTCTGAATCAGGATTTACAGGATTAGTGGATTTGCAGGATGGAGCCATTGCTATAGCTGAGAGCTATAGTTTCATCGTTACAGCCGGCCGTAATTTGGCCCTCCAGCCCAGTTGAGTTACAAACTCAACCTCATAGCAAGACACGGGTTACAAACCCGCGCCAGCAATGAACTTCAGCCATTGCTATAGTTAATAACTATAGTTTCATCGTTGTTGTTTTAACATCCCCCTTCGCCCCCTTCAAAGGGGGACTTTTCTGCTATTGCCAGTTCATCAACTATAGTTCTATAGTTCCAGACCAAGAGCG
>DATBUF010000626.1:0-5724 GCA_036516435.1 Pontibacter sp. | reverse complement strand
CTACATATGAGGTACTGGCGCAACTGAACATAGTGCCGGCCTATAGTTCTAACAGCAAAACAGCTACTAGAGTACTTTACCCGCGCAAGTTACGCACTACATTATTCGCACTGGCTGCAGCCAATGGCTGGAAAGTAGTACACACCCCCGGCACCACCCAGCGCATCTGGGACAAGGATAAACAGTAGCGGGCAACTATAGCAGCATGCGATACGCTGCTCCTGCGCGCAGCGTCTAAAGCGAAAAACTATAGTTGTTGGTGTCTGAGATGCCCGGTTAAACTATAGCTACTGCACCAGCAACTACCTAAACTATAGTTTCTCCTGCTTTTGGCCCGGTAACTATAAACTTCTGAAAACTATAGTTTTACAGCAGTTCCTTGCTCGGATCCCAGAAGAGTTTCTCAAAATCTACTACCTGGTCGTTTTCAACCTTTATGCCTTCCTGCTCCAGCCGCTCCTGCATGGCGTTGCCGGCCTCAAAGTGCTGTTTGCCGGTAAGCATACCAACGCGGTTTACCACGCGGTGTGCCGGAATCCTGGTAAAAGGCTGCGATGCAATGAGCGCCCAGCCTACCATGCGTGCAGAGCCTTTCGCTCCTAAGTAGCTGGCAATCGCACCGTAAGAGGTTACCCGCCCCTCCGGAATAAGCTTTACCACCTCGTACACATTCTCGAAAAAGTTCTCTTTCTTGTTACTCATAGTTCCTGTAGGTTGCTGTTGAACCTGAAAATTCCGCTGTTTGCCTGTTCAAGTTATACTTATGCAGATAAATGTGCAAAGTAGTTTCTGTTTCAGGCGTTAACATCATAACTTTAAATTCCTGACCTATACCGCGGCAACACTTCATCAGGTTTTGTGTTTACAAATTAAACCTTTCAGAAACGTAGCTGTCAAAGAGTTCGGCTATGCTGAACCTGTGCCTGCTTCTGCCCCACCCGCAAAGCGTGCACCTGCGCATTTTGTCTTTAACTAAACTATACTTTACTAACCATCGCCTCCGCAGGAGGATGAAATTGAAATCACCCACAGCACTTATGAAGATTAAGTACATCGTTTACACCTTGCTTATACTGGGATTTGGTTCTCTGGTAGCATACCGTATCATGCAAAACAAAAACGAAGGTGGCGGTCCTAAAGGCCCGGGCGGGCCGGGCGGCGGCATGCAGCAGGCTATGCGGGTAAGCGGTGTTGTACTGCAGCCTCAAAGCTTCGACAATACACTTTCGGTAACAGGTTCTATCGAGGCCAACGAGCAGGTACAGATCCGTCCGCAGGGATCGGGTGTGGTACAGTCTATTTCGTTTCAGGAGGGCAGCCGGGTAAACAAGGGCCAGGTACTGGTTAAGATAGATGATTCGGAATTACGTGCACAACTGGCACAAGCCCAGACCCGCCAGAGCCTTGCCGCCGAAAACGAGCGCCGTGCCGAGTTGCTGCTCAAGAAAGAAGCCATCAGCCGCGAAGAATACGATGTTGCACGCGCCGACCTGAAATCGGCACAGGCCCAGACACAGCTGATACAGGCACAACTTGCCAAAACAACTATACGCGCCCCTTTTTCTGGTCAGATCGGCTTACGAAATATTTCACAGGGCAGCTTTATTTCCCCTGAAACGGTTATTGCCAACCTGGTAAGCACTGACCCGCTCAAGATCACGTTCTCAGTTCCTGAAAAATATGCAAGCCAGGTAAAAGTGAACACCACCCTGAACTTCAGGGTAGCCGGATCAGACAAAAAATACACAGCAACCGTTTATGCTATAGAGCCCGGCATAGAGGCCAGCAGCCGTACGCTGCAACTGCGTGCCCGTGCCAACAACGAGGGCGGCACCTTGGTACCCGGCTCATTTGCCAACATCGAGCTGCCGCTGACAGTGATAGAAGATGCCCTGCTGGTGCCAACTGAGGCTGTTATACCGGTGCAGAATGGCAAAAAAGTATTTGTAGCGAAGGACGGCAAAGCCACAGAAGCAATGATTGAGACCGCCACACGCACCGAGAAGGATGTACTGGTAACCGCCGGCCTGCAGCCCGGAGATACAGTATTGACTACCGGGATTATGACATTGAAAGCAGGAAGCCCTGTTAAAGTAGCTGTTGGTAAGAAATAGATAACGTGCAGAACTTATGAGTTTATCCACCACAAGTATAAAGCGCCCCGTTTTCACGATCGTTATTAACCTGATGCTGATGCTGTTCGGCATTATCGGGTATAGCTTTCTGGGAGTGCGCGAGTATCCGTCCATCGACCCGGCTATAGTTTCGGTAAGTACCAGTTACTCCGGTGCCAACGCCGATATCATTGAGTCGCAGATTACGGAGCCGCTCGAGAAAGCCATTAACTCCATTGATGGTATCCGGAACATTTCCTCGTCCAGTAACCAGGGCCGCAGCAACATCAACATCGAGTTTAACCTGGACAAGGACCTGGAAGAGGCTGCCAACGATGTGCGTGACAAGGTATCGCAGGCTGTACGCAACCTGCCGCAGGACATTGATGCGCCACCGGTAGTGTCTAAAGCCGACGCCGACTCGGAGCCAATTATTACCATGACCGTGCGCAGTGCCACCCGCGACCAGTTACAGCTAAGCGATTATGCCGAAAACGTGATCTCGCAGCGCCTGCAAACGATACCGGGTGTAAGTAGCGTGCAGATCTGGGGACAGAAGCGCTATGCCATGCGCCTGTGGCTGGACCCGGTAAAGCTGGCCTCGTATGGCCTGACAGTAGGTGACGTGCGTACTGCCCTGAACCGCGAAAACGTGGAGCTGCCTTCCGGTAAAATCAGTGGCGATAATACCGAACTGGTTGTAAAAACCTTAGGCAACCTGTCTACTGCCGAGCAGTTCAACAACCTGATCGTAAACTCTGAAGGAGGTCGGATCATACGTTTCAGCGACCTGGGTACGGCCGAGCTTGGCCCTGAAAACCTGGAGACAAAGATGAGCGAGTCGGGCCAGCCAATGGTAGGCCTTGCCATTATTCCACAGCCGGGAACGAACTACCTCGACATTTCGGACGCTTTTTACGAGCAGTTTGAGAAACTGAAAAACGACCTGCCGGAAGACATTACGCTGAACATAGCGATGGATAACACCATCTTCATCAAGCAGTCAGTAACCGAGGTGGCCGAAACGATCTTAATTGCGCTGGTACTGGTTATCCTGATCATTTACCTGTTCTTCCGCGACTGGAGCATCGCCTTCCGACCGCTTATCGATATCCCGGTATCGCTGATTGCCACTTTCTTTATCATGTACCTGTGCGGGTTCTCGGTAAACGTGCTTACCCTGCTGGCGATAGTGCTGGCAACCGGCCTGGTAGTGGACGACGGTATTGTGGTAACAGAAAACATCTTTAAAAAGGTAGAAGAAGGCATGTCGCCGATTGAGGCGGCTATCAAAGGATCGAACGAGATCTTTATGGCCGTTATCTCCATTTCCATCACGCTGGCAGCCGTGTTCCTTCCGGTAATCTTCCTGGAGGGTTTCGTGGGCAGGCTCTTCCGGGAATTCGGGGTCGTGATTGGTGCGGCAGTACTGATATCGGCCTTTGTATCGCTTACGCTCACCCCTATGCTGAACGCCTACCTGATGAAGAAAGGCGGCCACCAGAAATCCAGGTTCTACGAATTTACAGAGCCTTATTTTGAGCGCATGAATGCGGCCTATGCCAATTCGCTGCGCAGCTTTATGAAAAACAAATGGCTTAGCTTCCCGATACTGGTTGCCTGCCTTGGCCTGACAGCCCTATTCTATACGGTACTACAAAAAGAGACCGCTCCTTACGACGACAGAAGCATGGTACGTGTGATGGCGACAGGCCCTGAAGGTGCATCCTATGACTACATGGATCGCTTTATGCAGGAACTGACGCAACTGGTGAATGACTCTGTTCCTGAAAAAGCTGTAAACCTGGTCATCACTTCGCCGGGCTGGGGTGGTGGCTCTGTAAACAACGGTATGATGCGCCTTGCCCTGGCACCGCCGGGTGAGCGCGAACGCTCCCAAAAGGAGGTTGCCGACTACCTGACCGGCCTTACCCGCCGCTACCCGGAAGCCCGGACCATGGTAACGCAGCAGCCTACTATTTCGGTGAACCGCCGCGGTGGCCAGCCCATCCAGTACATCATTCAGGCACAGAACTTTCAGAAGCTGGAAGAGAAAATACCAGCCTTTATGGAGGAAGCCGCTAAAGACCCGACTTTCTCGAACGTAGATGTGAACCTGAAATTCAATAAGCCGGAAATCAACATCTCTATTGACCGCGAAAAAGCGCAGAGCTTAGGTGTGTCGGTGATTGATGTGGCGCAAACCCTGCAGCTCTCCCTGAGCGGGCAGCGCTTCGGGTACTTCCTGATGAACGGACGCCAGTACCAGGTGATGGGGCAGTTCGACAAGGCTGACCGCGACGATCCGCTGGACCTGACTTCGCTTTTCGTACGCAGCAGAACAGGCGAACTGGTGCAACTGGATAACCTGGTAACCCTAACCGAGCGCAGCAGCCCGCCGCAACTATACCACAACAACCGCTACATGTCGGCTACTGTATCAGCCGGTTTGTCGCCGGGCATGAGTATTGGCGATGGCATTGAGGCCATGGACCGCATCAAAGAAAAAGTGCTGGACGATAGCTTTACCACAGACCTGGGCGGCGAGTCACGCGACTTTGTGGAAAGTGGCTCGAACACGATGTTTGCCTTCGGCCTGGCACTCCTGCTCATTTACCTCATCCTGGCTGCTCAGTTCGAGAGTTTTGTAGATCCGCTCATCATTATCCTGACGGTACCGATGGCGGTAGCCGGTGCCATGTTGTCGTTGTGGTTGTTTGGCCAGACCTGGAACATCTTCAGCCAGATCGGTACCATTATGCTCATCGGGCTCGTGACGAAGAACGGTATCCTGATAGTGGAGTTTGCGAACCAGCTCCGGGAACAGGGCAAACCTAAGATGGAAGCTATCCTGGAAGCTTCGGAGGCACGCCTGCGCCCGATCCTGATGACCAGCTTAGCCATTGCATTAGGTGCTTTGCCGATTGCCCTGGCGCTGGGTGCTGCCGCGCAAAGCCGCATGGGCATGGGTGTGGTAATTGTAGGAGGTACTTTGTTCTCCCTCATCCTTACCCTGTTCGTGATTCCGGCTATTTATTCGATGTGGTCCAGAGAGCGCAAACACCGTCCGGAATTCGACCAGATAGAAGCTTTAGAAAAAGCAACTGTTTAATTTTTAACCTGATCCGTCTTAGTACATACTCTTATGAAGTATAAAATTGCTGCCCTGTTTGCCTTTGTCTTAGCTATAGTTTGCACCGGCAAGGCAGAGGCACAGGAAGTACTCACCCTGGAAGAAGCTATCAGAATTACGCTGGAGCGCAACTATGACATTAAGCTTGTGGCCAATAACCTGGAAATAAGCGAAAACAATGTGAGCCGTGCCAATGCAGGTATGCTGCCCGTAGTTAACGGCAACCTGACACAGAACAACAGTATCCAGAACAGTTCGCAAACTCGTGAAAATGGTACAGTAGTGGAACGCAATGGCGCCCGGGGCAATAACCTGAACTATGGCGTAGCGCTGAACTGGACCGTATTTGATGGCTTTGGCATGTTCGCCCGCTACGACCAACTAAAGGAACTGCAGAAACTGGGAGAAGCCAACCTGCAACAGACTATACTCACCCGCATTGCTGATGTTACGAGCGTATATTACAACCTGGTGCAG
>DATBUF010000625.1:0-7914 GCA_036516435.1 Pontibacter sp. | reverse complement strand
TCACGCGGTGCGTAAATGCCAGCTTCTCTCTGATTAGCTTTTCGGCTTCGGCAAGGCGCTGTTGTTGTGCCGGGTTATCAGCAGTAAGTTTCTGCAAGGTTTTAAAAAGCTGGTCGTCTCGTTCCAAAGCCATGTAGAATGGCTCCAGAAATGCCTCATCTGCTGTAATAATGTACCCCCGCTGTCCTGTTTCAGCATCCTTCAGGTTAGAGAGTAACTCTTTGCTGCCCTCCAGCACAAGGTGCGTATGTTTTACCCATTGCGTATTCTCCACCCCAGTTCTGAACAGCTGGTAAGTGAGTAAGCTCAGTAGTATTAACAAGACCAGCGCCAGACCAAAGCCGGCATTTATCAGTTTCCGTTCTGATTCCCACTTCATATTATATTTATTTATAGCCCGGCTGGTATCCTGCTGCCTGTGGCCTTTACCAGGAATGAACTGATTGCTTTATACTATAGTCGCAGTACAAGCCTACTCTATACTAATCAGATAAGTGCGAACGGTGATCTACTTTAAAAGTTTATACAGGAGACCTGCAGCAGCGACAGGTTGCAGCATAGCGCACCTAACTGTGTATAGTTGGGTGCTAAACGCAGGATAGAAAAAAAATTAAAATATTTTTTACAAAGGTGTAACCTTGCTTTAAACGCCACCGTAAAAGAGAATGGCTAAAAGTTGAAAGGTTTATTCTATAAACTGATCATAACATAAGAGCTCCCTCCCCGGGAGCTCTTTTTGTTTCTACCCTGCTAAAGGTTCTGGACCATCTGAAATTTTCTGCCTGCTATAGTTTCTGATATCAGCTGAACGGTACCTTTATAGTTACAAGCGTACCTTTGCCTGTTTTGGGAGCAGTCACAGTTATCGTACCGTTCATTAACTTAACTCTGTCCTCTATCATCCGCAGGCCTATGCCACCACTTTTTACCTCGTCCCGGTTAAATCCCCTGCCATTATCCCGTACCTGCAGCAGTATGCTCTTATCCGCTGCCCTGTTTAATTGCAGCGTAGCTGCTGTAGCTCCCGAATGCTTCACGATGTTGTTTATCAGCTCCTGGCAAATACGGTACAGTGCTACTTTCATGTACGGTTCCAGGCGCTCCTGTAAGCCATTTACAACGCAGTTGAGGTATAATGCGCTCTGGTTGTACATACCGCACAGGTCATGCAAGGCGCGCTCCAGGCCGAATTCGCTCAGCAGCACCGGCACCAGCTCATGCGATACACGCCGGGTTTCATTAATGGCTTCGGAAAGTAGTTCCCGCGCGCTTTTTGCAGCCTCGCTGCCTGCTGCATCATCCCGGAACTGGGGCAGCCGCTCCAGGTGAAGCTTGGCGGCGTAAAGGAGTTGCCCTACCCCGTTATGCAGCGATTCTGAAATCCGGTAGCGTTCTTCTTCCTGGGCTTCGAGGATGGCCAGCAACACAGCCTTCTGCTGGCTCAAACGCATCTGCAGGTTTTCTTCTTCCAGTTTCCTGATGCCGGATATATCCTGCACCACACTAATGTAATGGGTTGGTTTACCATCAGCATCGCGTTTAAACACCTTGCCACGCGTACGGTACCAGATCGTCTGTTCGCCAGTTACGACGCGGTACTCAAGGGAGTGTACCTCCTCATCAGCTGCCGACCTGAACTTATCTACAAACCTTTTAAGCGCTATTCTGTCGTCCGGGTGCGCCCTTTCCAGTATGCCCTCGTACCCGATCGACATAGTCTCCTGAAAGCGCTCGTCATCGCCCTGATAGGCATTACGGTTTACGTAACTGACCTTATTCTCCTGCAGGTCAAACACCATAATAAAATCCAGGGTAGCATCAATCACCTGCTTTATGAGCAACTGGCTCTCCCGCAATTCCTGTTCGGCCTGTTTGCGTTCGGTTATGTCCTGCACGAGCCCGACCAGCTTTATAGCATCCCCGGCAGCATTGCATACCACCCTGCCCTGTGCGTGCAACTCTCTGTGTGCGCCATCGCTGTTGTAAATACGGCGGGTATACTGGTAGGGCTCTTTGGTAGCAACTGCCTGCTCCAGCGTAGCAGCTATAGCAGGTACATCCTCCGGGCGCGATCTTCTGTTGATGTAGTCCATGCTCGGCGTAAAGGCTCCGGGCTTCTCACCAAAGAGGCGGTATAACCCCTCTGAGAAACGGAGCGTACCCGATACAACATCTAACTCATAGCTCCCGGTGTGAGCGGCCTCTTCTGTTGCGTGTAGCAGTGCTTCATTTTCCTCTATTTTTTGCCGGGCTTTCACATGCTCCGTCACATCCTGCACAGTGCCATATAGTTTTACAGCATCACCGGCCTCGTTCTTCAATAGCATGGTCCGGCGCTGCACATGGCGCAGTTCTCCGGTAGCCTTTATAATGCGGTGCATCAGGTTAGTGGCCTCTCCGGTAGCCTGGGTATGTGCTACGGCAGCTTCCAGTTCCTGCAAATCATCGGGGTGCACAAAAGACAGGAACTTTGTTACTGTTATTTCTTCAGATTGTGGCTGCAGGCCGTGTATACGGTATAATTCATCAGACCAGACCATGCGGCTCTCCGGCAGCGCACGCTCAAAGCTCCCGATGTGGCCGATCGCCTGTGCATCCTTTAAATGAAAGTATTCTTCCAGGATGATTTGCTGCTCCTGCTGCTGCATGGTAACATCTTCTACTTTGTGTATGATGTACTGCACCTGGCCCTGGTCGTTTATAACAGGCGTATTGACCGGCTTCCAGTACTTGCTGATAAACTTTCCGGGATTTGTATGATCAGGCACGTCATACCGCTGTAAGGGCATGCTGTGCTGCTTTTTAGTTTCCAAGACGCGCTGCAACGATGCATGCAGGTTCTTTACTGCATTAGCTCCCGGAGTAGCCGGGTTGTCCGGGAAGACATCAAACATGTACCGGCCTGCAATGTTTTTTCTGCTTGTGTGGGTTGCGGAAAGGTAAGCGTCTGAGGCCGTCAGTATTTTAAACTCCGGATCTAATAACAGGTACAGATCAGGGGCGTTTTCGAATAGTTTAAGTGTAGCAGTACAAAGTGAAGCTGTAGTTGTCATGGCGCAGGTACGGTTGTGCTATAGTTGTTGCCGGCTGATTCCAGAAGCGACATTATCTGAATTTACAGTTTTACGGAATTCACAGCAAGAACTCCTGTTTCAGCCTGCCGGGAACAGCGAGAAGAGCGCTACGGAAGCTTATTAAGGACATTTAATACGTAGTTGTATTTTAAGTATTGTTACTGATGCAGCACCATTTTGTAATGCCGAACTTAGATGCCACAATTCACTGGGCTCAGCGTGGTAAACTTTACAGGATTACGCCTGCCCAACTATAGCTTTTTATGACAGACAGAGTGCACAAGGCGCTGGAGGAGTACGAGCAAAAGCTTGCGGACGGCAAAATCATAACATTTATAGTTAAGATTACGGCTTCAGGGCTCTGCCTGGAAACGCAGCCTGCCAGTGCTGAAACTCCCCTTACTTTGCCTCTGACTGAGGAGCTGCATACTTCTCTCCAAATCTTCTTTTCTGATATTGACGGGATTGCTTATGGCTCTTTTGACTACGCAACGCTGCGAAGTTTGCTGAATGCGCACAGCACTATAGAACGCATGACAGGTAATCCTCCCCGGTAAAATCCGGCTTTTCCTATAGTTTATAGTTCCTTATTCAGGCAGCTCCATCTTGATCAGTTTATGCCCGATGGCGTATTTCACGAGATTGGCCGTGTTTTTGGCTCCGGTCTTTTCGAGTATGTTCTGCCGGTGGGTCTCGATGGTACGTTTGCTTGTAAATAGCTTATCTGCGATCTCAGCATTTGTAAAGCCTTCCGCAATAAGGGTAAGTACTTCAATTTCACGCTTCGAAAGGCCTGCCTGCTCCCGTGTCTCTGTTTCTGGCTGGTCAGCCGCCAGGGAGTTGGAAAGCATGTGCATGGATAGTTCGCCGCTGATATAATTCGTGCCATTGGCTACCAGCTTAATGGCCGACCGCAGTTCGTCTTTTCCGGAGGTTTTCAGCAGATAACCGGATGCCCCGCACTGTAGTATCTTCTGTACAAAAGGCAGGTTGTTCAGCATTGACAGGGCAATTACACGCGTCTCAGGAAAGTTCTTCACCACCTGTTCTGTCGCTTCAAACCCATTCATTTCAGGCATGTTTATATCCATCAGTACTACATCGGCGGGTGTGTGCGAGAGCAGCTCCAGCAACTCTTTGCCATTACATGCTTCGCCCACCACCTCAATTCCGCTGTCTTCCTGCAGCAGCATCCGGAGCCCCTGCCGCAATATTCTATGATCTTCCGTAATTATAACTCGCACCAACATCTTATCTTGCATGTACTGTTCTGGTATTTCGCTAATTCTGTGTTTCGCACTACAGGTATAACGTGTTCTGGATTTAAACAGATGAATTATATGCCTTGGGCGCTTTCCTTTCCAACTCCTTGTTTGTAATTATTTCGATTGAAAACTCTTACAAATTTTACGCGTCAGAAGCGTGTTCCCTTTTCTGTTTTATCAAATATATTCAACAAACAGGAAAGGCACCAGCCGGGCGAGCGGGTGCCTTCATGAAAGAACAGTAGGTTATGAATTGGATTATTTCACTATAGTCCCCGAACCCTCTGAAAAGTCTCAGTAGTCCGCATCGCAGCAGGAAAAGAGCGGAGAGGACTATCCTCAGCACCTAAATAGGTAGTCTCTCTCCGTCTTTGAGGGCGAATCGCAACGCTCCATCAGGGAGTTGCACTCCATAGAAAGTTTTATGTTTTTAAGTACGGGGTTAAACAGCCGCAAGCTATTTTAAAGAGGCTAATTACAGGCTTTACACTGCTAAATACTGCTTTACCACAACCCATAAGTACTTTTCCCCACTACGGCATACATACAGGCGCTATTGGTTCAGGGGCAGCCACAAGCACGAATTTTGCTTTTGCCCTACTTTATCATCCATAGACTCAGAGTTATTTTCAGGCTATAGTTTTACTCTTCATACAGCTGCCGTACAGGTTTGTGTCAGGCGGGGCTTCTATTTGGTTACTTACCGGAAATGAACTATAAATACGAACGGCATGCAGGCAAGCCACTTGCAGACTATGGGCTAATAAATAGCAGCTTCCGGCAGCTGCCTCGTATAAACAAAAAGCAGGCATTTACATAAGGAAGCCCGATCAGGCTACGTGTTTACACTTACCATAGCCAGCTCACTACTTATTCTAAAAGCACTATTACGTATTTATTCTTCCTTCGCCTGCTGCCCGGCACAGCAGAACGTATAGTTTATAGTAACAAGTATACAGAACTGCATTATCTCTATCAACTTAGTACCGTTTAATAGAACTATACTTAACCTCTAGCAATACTATAAGTATAAGCAACGCTGTACCCCCATTTTTATGAAGATACTGGAACTCAAAATAATGCGTGGGCCAAACTACTGGTCCATTAAGCATCCCAAGATCATTGTGCTCAAATTAGACCTCGAGGATCTGCAGCAGGCACTTACCAGCGAAGTACCGAACCTGCCTCAGAAACTACTGAAGCTCTTTCCGGGTATGTACAAGCACCGCTCTTCTGCCGGTACCGAAGGAGGCTTTATCCGGCTTGTAGAAGAAGGAACCACGTTCAGTAAGGTAGTACAGCATGTTGCCCTCGAACTGCAGACCATGGCAGGTATGAACTGCGGCTACGGCAGGCGCTATGCCACCAGTCAGCCGGGTGTGGATACCGTTGTTTTCTCGTATCAGGAGGAGCGTGCCGGAGAGTATGCAGCCGAGGCAGCTGTGCGTATTACAGAGGCACTGGCACGAGGCGAGAAGGTGAACGTGATACAGGATGTAGCCAGACTGCACCAGATCCGGGAAGATGAATACTTTGGCCCCACCACCGAAGCCATCGTGCAGGAAGCCGTTAACCGGAACATCCCTTACATCCAGAACAGGCAGACCGGGCACATACACTTGGGCTACGGCATCTACCAGAAGCGCATACAGGCAGCCATGAGCAGCCATACTTCTTTTTTTGCGGTAGAGAATGCCGGGAACAAGAACATGACCAAGGACATCCTGGAAGAATCGGGTATACCGGTACCTAAAGGAAGAACTGTTTACACACTGCGGGAACTGGAAGAGGCCATCGAGGAGCTGGACTACCCGATAGTGACCAAACCGCTGGATGGCAACCAGGGCAAGGGTGCCAGCATAAACATACAGCACTGGAAAGATGCGGCCAAAGGCTTTGCAGAAGCACAACGCTACTCGGAAGCTGTGATGGTGGAGCAGTTCATCCAGGGGTTCGACTATAGGTTACTGGTAATAGATGGCAAATTTATAGCTGCTGCCAAACGTACTCCCGCTATGGTTACCGGCGACGGTACCTCTACCATTCGCCAGCTCATAAACCAGGTTAACAAAGACCCGCGGCGTGGTGTAGGACACGAAAAAGAGCTCACGCACATTAAAGTGGACCGGATAACGCGCGGTATCCTGCGCGAGAAAGGCATAACGCTGCAATCTGTGCTGCCCAAAGGCGAAATACTTTACCTGAAGAAGACAGCGAACCTGAGTACTGGCGGTACTGCAACGGATGTAACCGATATAGTGGACCCTTACAATGTGCTGATGGCAGAACGGATAGCCGGGATCATAGGGCTGGATATCTGCGGAATAGACATCATGACAACAGACATCGCCATTCCGCTGCCCGACACCCGCGGCGCGGTAATAGAGGTAAATGCCGCCCCCGGCCTGCGCATGCATATTTCGCCTACCGAGGGCTTGCCCCGCAACGTTGCCGAACCCATCATCAACATGCTCTTTCCCTATAGTTGCCCGTCCCGCATTCCGATAATAGCTATTACGGGTACCAACGGTAAAACAACCACTTCCCGCCTGATCTCGCATATTCTTAACTTTAAAGGGTATAAAGTAGGCTTTACAACTACGGATGGCATTTACATACAAGGGCGTAAAATTATAAAAGGCGACACTACCGGCTCGTACAGCAGCGAGTTTGTACTCAAAGACCCTACCGTAAACTATGCTGTGCTGGAGTGTGCCCGTGGCGGCATCCTGCGCTCCGGCCTTGCCTTTACACAATGCGACATCGGTATAGTTACCAACGTATCAGAAGACCACCTGGGTCTCGGCGACATCAACACCGTGGAAGATATGGCCCGTGTTAAAGCTGTTATCCCGAAAACCGTTTGCTCCGATGGCTACGCTATCCTGAATGCCGACGATGACCTGGTATACGACATGGCCAGCAGCGTGCGCAGCAAAGTAGCTTTCTTCAGCCTGGATGAGACGAACCCGCGCATTACGGAGCACATTTCTAAAGGCGGTTTGGCAGCAGTGTTTGAAGACGGTTATATTTCTATTTTCAAGAATACCTATAAGATCCGCGTAGACCGCGTGGCAGATATTCCGCTTACATTTGGCGGTAAGGCCCGTTTTAACATTTACAACGTGCTGGCAGCCACACTTACGGCCTACCTCTCGCACCTCGAAATAAGTGAAATCAGGACAGCACTACGCACTTTTATACCTTCCCCGGAAACCACACCGGGCCGCATGAACCTGTTTAAGCTGCCAAAAGCGGAAGTGCTGATCGACTATGCCCACAACATGGCCAGCATGCTCGCCATCGGCGATTTTATCAAGAACACCGACGCGTATCCTAAGATCGGTATAATTGCCGGTGTAGGCGACAGGCGCGACGAAGATATGAGAGAGGTAGGCCGTATTGCAGCGAGCATTTTTGATGAGATCATCATCCGCCAGGATAAAGACCTGCGCGGACGCAGCGGCAAGGAAATAAACAACCTGCTGAAAGAAGGAATCTTTTCGGTGAAGCCAGACCTGGAACCGAAAGAGATAAAAGAAGAAACCAGGGCCCTGGCCTATGCCCTGGAATAT
>DATBUF010000624.1:0-8905 GCA_036516435.1 Pontibacter sp. | reverse complement strand
AGAAAAGCGTGAAGTCAGGTTCCTATGTAGGCAGTTCGTAGCGCAAAGGATGAATTTTAAACTAACTCTTAAAGCTCATATACAAAACTATGCAACGCAGATCACTGAAAGAATATTTACTGCTTTTCTCGAAAGGTGTGGCCATGGGGGCTGCCGATGTAGTGCCAGGCGTATCCGGAGGAACTATAGCTTTTATCACAGGTATCTACGAAGAACTGCTCAACTCCATCCGATCTGTTAACGGTGAGGCGGTAAAGCTGTTGTTGCGGTTTAACCTGGCAGGCTTCTGGAAGCACATCAACGGCAACTTTTTAGTAGGGCTGCTGGCGGGCATCGGGTTCTCTATCGTGCTGCTATCAAGGGTAGTGCTATACCTGCTGGAGTTTCATGCAGAGATGCTTTGGTCGTTTTTCTTTGGCCTGATTGTCGCCTCTGCTGTGGTGGTAGGTAAAAAAATAACGCGCTGGAGCCCGGGCGTGATCCTGGCTTTTATAGTTGGCGCAGCCATCGCCTATTGGGTAACTATAGCAACGCCAACCCAGACACCGGAAGCTTACTGGTTTATTTTCCTTTCGGGGGCTATCGCTATTTGTGCCATGATTCTGCCGGGCATTTCAGGTAGTTTTATTCTGGTGCTGATGGCCAAATATGAATTTATACTGGGAGCTGTCAGAGACCTGAAAATTGCCACCATACTCACTTTTGGTGCTGGCTGCCTGGTGGGCATACTCAGCTTCTCGCATGTGCTGAACTGGATGCTGAAACGCCACCATAACCTGACAGTTGCCCTATTGACTGGCTTTATGGTAGGGTCGCTGAACAAGGTGTGGCCCTGGAAGCAAACGCTGGATACATACACTGACCGCCACGGCGAAGTAAAGCCGTTGGTGCAGGCAAACGTATTTCCCACCGACTACCTGCAGCTGACGGGGCAGGAACCATACCTGCTTTATGGCACGCTGCTGGCCATTTTCGGGTTCGCAGTGGTATACTTTATCGATCGGGTGACAGACGACCACACAACTGCTGTTTAACTGGGAATGCAACGTTACGGCCTGATCGGAAAAAAGCTGGGGCACTCGTTCTCGAAGCGCTACTTTACAGAAAAGTTTGTCCGCGAAGGTATAGCTCAGGCAACTTATGAACTATACGAACTGCCAACTATAGCTGAACTACCGCACCTGTTGCAACAAGTACCGGAACTGGTTGGCCTGAATGTTACGGTGCCTTATAAAGAGGAGGTAATCCCGTTTTTACATGACTTGGATGCAGCGGCCGCACGCATTGGGGCGGTAAATACCATCAGCATAGTAGCAGGAAGAACTATAGGTTACAACACAGATTATGCAGGCTTTAAAAGCTCTCTAGAAGAGTTTTATCCGATGGCAACGCAGAGAGGCAGTGCTTTAGTATTAGGCAACGGGGGAGCGGCTAAGGCAGTATGTGCAGCATTGCATGATCTAAACATAAACTATACAATTTTGTCGCGCAGCCCAAAATCCGGTGAGCTGCCTTATGCCGAACTGACACCAGCCTTGTTGCAGCAGCACCAGCTTATCATCAACACAACGCCACTGGGCATGTACCCTGATGTTGAAAGTTGCCCGCAGATACCGTACGAGGCCATTTCGGCACAACATTACCTCTACGACCTGGTGTATAATCCGGAGCAGACCCTGTTTTTGCAGAAGGGGAGAGCCGCTGGTGCGCATACCCGGAACGGCCTTGCTATGCTGTACGGCCAGGCCGAGGCTGCCTGGCAAATCTGGCAGAACAGGTAAAACGAAATGCAATTCTAAATCCTGAAAATAATTCGCTTTAGCTGTAACATAAGGCGTGTTGGTTCCCGTACAAGCCTGTAAAAGAGCCACCCAGAACCCACGCCCTATGATGCCACAGCTAAACACCCTGAAACAGAAAACACACTCCGTTAATGCCGAGATTTACGCACTGTACTTGTCCCTGCGGGATGCGCGGGTAAAGTGGTATGTGCGCCTGCTGCTGGCAGTAGCTGTTGGCTATGTTATCAGCCCGATAGACCTGGTGCCTGACCTGGTGCCGGTGTTTGGATTTCTGGACGATGTGGTGGTTGTAACGTTGGGTGTTGGCTTTTCTTACCAGCTCCTGTCGAAGAACGTACTGGCACACGCCCGCCTGCAGGCTTACGACACATTAAGCGGAGCAGCAGAAGGGGCAGCTGACGCATACAAAGTAATAGCCTATAGTTGGGTATTAGCTGCTACTGTGCTCATTGTGTTGGCATACAAAATGCTCTCTCCCGGACTAGCTTAACAGTTTTACATTTTTATACTTTGCCGGAGGCGCACTATACTATAGTGCGCCTTTGTGCTTAAAGCTGCTTTCTGGTGTGCTCTTAGTATAGCAATACAATCGCCTTAATTTCTTACATTTACAACATCTGAGTATACCACATCTATACTGTCGGGTGTACCTGTTTTTGTAAGAAATATTTCAGATAGCCTGCAACCATAGTCCTGTATTCGGGCTCATGTGTGTAAGAGCTGTAAACGGATCAGCGGTTGAAACTTTTTAGCAGCAGTAATAAGTCAGAGGAGGAGAAGCTCATAGCGGGGTGCATTGCCGGTAAGCGGGATATGCAGCGGCTCCTGTACGACCTGTATGCTAAAAAAATGATGGTAGTATGCCTGCGCTATGCGCCTACTACGTTTGAGGCCGAAGATATTTTACAGGAGGGTTTTGTAAAGGTCTTTGCCAACATCCGGAATTTTAAACAGGACTGCCCGCTGGAGTTCTGGATACGGAGGATTATGGTGAATACCGCCCTGAAACACCTGCGACAAAAATCGCTGCTTACGGTTACATATGAATCACAGGAGGTAGAAAGCATCAGCAATGGTGACTATAACCTGAACGACTATAGTATGGACGAATTATTGAGCATGATCCAGAGCCTGGCGCCACGTTACCGCATGGTGTTCAATCTGTATGCTATCGAGGGGTATAACCATAAAGAGATAGGAGAGATGCTTGATATTTCAGAAGGTACCTCCAAATCACAGTATTCGAGAGCCAGGGCGATACTGCAAAGTATGCTCACACGGCAGGAAAAATCATATAAGGATCATGTCATCAGCAAATAAAGAAGAGCACGAAGAACTGGAGCAGGTTATGTGGAGGCGCTTTCAGGAGGCTGAAGCAGTTCCCGGACCCGCTGTATGGTCTAAAATAGATCATGCCCTGGCGCTGCAGGAAAATGAGCAATATAAGAAGCGTTTGCTGTTCTACCGGCAACTGGCTGCGGCCTGCTTTGCGCTGTTTATACTGGCCGGTACTGCGCTGGTGTTTCTTTATAAAGAGAATAGCACCCCACAACTGGTAGCAACAGGTAAAACAGGGCAGTCCTCAACTATAGCTTCTCAGCCGGTACACCCAGCTCCTGACCAGGCTGGCAGCAACCTGATAGAAGCAGCAAGTACGCCTGCCGCATCACAGCCCAATATAGCAGCGAACTATAGCACAACTGAAGAGCAAACTATAGCAGGCAACCTGGAACGAAACTATACCCCGTCTGGTGCAACGCAGGTAACGATAGAAGCCCCCGCAACCTTACAGCAGGAGGAAAGAGCGAGCCAGGTTGCGGCATTAGCGCCTGAACAGGTAACAGAGCGGGCGTCGCTTTCAGAAAGTGCTGTACAGGGGTATTTGCCGGCTGCACATGCCATCGCCAATGTACCCGAAAATTATACCAGTGCTGCCACTATGAACCCGTTATTGCGCAGAAATGCCCTGCAAGGATCTGCGGTGGCAGAGGAGACTGTAGCAGCAACTATAGATCAGCAGCAAACAGCGCTTGCACTTGCCCTGAAAAAAGATGAAACAGAACAGGCTGCATCAAGGACTGAAACCCGAAATAACCGTTGGAGTATAGCCATGGCGTATGCTCCCTCCTATTTTACGCAGAGCATCGGGCTGCCAGGCCAAACCATTACGCCGCCCACTGTAAGGACTTTCGGAGCACAGGCTGAGCCCTCTATGTCTGAAGAATCTGAAAAGAACCTGCAGGATGCCCGGGAAGAATTTAAAGAGAATACACGGGCTGCGATGTCGTACAACGTGGATGCGAAAGCTGGTTTCAGGTTAGGCAAAAGGCTGAAACTGCTTGCTGGCCTCGGATATAGCCAGAACACCTCCAAAACCAGGACAAGCTACATTGTAGAGCAGTTTTTGTTTAAGCCGCGTACAAACGAGCGGCATGGCCTTAACCCCTCCACTATTTTCCTGCCCTCCCTCCATACATTTACCACAGACTCTGTTAATGTTAAGAAGGTGGCACCGTTTGATGTAACCTATAGTTACCAGATGCTGTCGGTGCCCATCGGCCTGCAGGTAGATGGGGGGATTGGGGAAAAATGGTTCTGGTACGGTTCGGGCAGTATAGCAGCCAATTTCCTGATGCAAACTACTATTAACTCCTCGCTCCCGGAGATTGCCAGTGTAACCTATGGTGTTACAGACGACTCTCCGTTCCGGAAGGTGCAGTTCTCCGGCAATGTGGGCTTTGGTTTAGGGAAGCAGATATCCGAGTCAGTTAGTGTGTCGTTCGGGCCCGAGTTCCGTGGGTTCTTTAACTCGCTGCTTACAGATGACAAAGCTGTTGCTACCCAAGGGCGGCCGTATACCATTGGTGTAAACATGGGCGTGAGTTACCTGTTAGGCCATTCATCTAAATAAGGCAGATTATTTTCGGGTGGGTGCAACCTTTTCTACTGATACAGAATCTTGGTAGTAGAAGGGCATCAGAAGCTGCCAGCGCCTGCTATCAAATCCCGAACTATGAAAAAAGCGAGCCATACCTACACTACCCTGGCCCATGTGGCTGAGATCGTGAAAACAAACTTATCTGGCTGGTACCTGCTGTTGGCCCTTCTTTTTTTTGCTGTTTTTATGACCAGCTGCGATGCAGGAAAGGAAGAAGAACAAAAGGAGCTGAACCTGGCAAGCTGTAAGTTGGAAGTAACGGCCGTTAAAATAACCTGTGGCTATGGTGCTTTTGAGGATACCTGGTTACAACTACCTGATGGGACCTACCTGCAGCCATGGGAAAATATGACAGGCGTAAAGGAAATTGTGCCAGACCGGAAGTATAGAGTAGACTTTTCGCCTATGCCACGCGATAATCGTTATGACGAACTGGTGAGATGTATGGCTGCTTTGCCTGAGGCCGAAGTAGTAAATATTACCTGCCTGGAGCCAGTCTCCGGTACTGTTAACTGATCTGCAAACGCCTTTAGCTATGAAAAAGAATAGTTGTGGAGCATTTTTTGCTCTTCTGCTGGCGCTATGTTGCCTGAGCTGTCAGCCACAGGATGCCGTAGCACCGGAATTATCGGCTTCACAAACGCAGAAGGTAATGTTGGGGAAATGGAAGGTACAACAGGTAACTTACCAGCTTTGCCGTAATGGTAACTGCAACACAACCAACTATAGAGGTACTGCCTCCGATTATTTCGAATTCAGGGCAGATAGTGCTTTCCTGTACCGGCAGGAGGCGGGCAGCAGGCAGCCTGAAGCTTTTAAAGTGCAGTATGACCTACCCGGGGCTTTTATATTAACACATGCTTTCTGGTCTGCTAAGTATACTATAAAAGAAAAGAAAGATAACAGCATGGTACTGGTCAGCTCTTTTACCGGAAATGATCCTTATGCTGTTTTTACAGATACCTATTACCTCTACCAATAACTACCTGAGCGCAGGCTGTTAGTACAAACCAAAACTATGAAAAACGCACTCTACCTCTTAACTATTTGCCTGACACTGCTGCTCTCTGGTTGCTCCGAAGACAACAGCCCGACTCCGGATTGCCAGCAGGTAGAAGTAATAGGGGAAGACTGTAACACTGGCTGGTACATCCTCCGGATAAAGAACAGCAATCCGGGTAATGCCGGTAGCAACAGGTATCTTGGGCAGTTACAGGATGGCTTTGTTACCACTGACAACCTGCCAGCGGCCTACCAGCATCCCGGCCTTACCCTGGCTGCATCGCTGGAGCTGAATGGGGAATATGGTCCGCGCTGTGTAACTGTAGCAGTAATGTACCCGGCAGTAAGAGTAAAACGCATTTGCAGCGGAGAACCCGCGTTGTAGTAAAGTATTCCGGGATGTGCTGCTTACGGGCGCACCTGGGTTTGCCTGTAAATGGGAGATTTAGATTTTTTTAAACTGACTGACTTGGAAATGCCTGTTGCACTGCGACGGGCTTTTTTTCTGCCCATACTTTACGCTGATACATCCCTGATTATGTTTGAAAAAGGTAAACTTACGTACCCTTTCAGATGTTATACTTTATCGTTAACTTCGTAAAACCGACGAATGGATTTTAAGCTAACATCAGAGTTTCAGCCAACCGGCGACCAGCCCAAAGCTATAGCCCAGCTCACAGAAGGTATTAACAAGGGAGAGCCGGTACAGGTGCTCTTAGGTGCCACAGGTACCGGTAAAACCTTTACCATGGCCAACGTAATTGCCAACACCGGCAAACCTACGCTGGTACTTTGTCACAACAAAACACTGGCTGCCCAGCTCTACGGTGAGTTTAAGCAGTTCTTCCCCGATAATGCGGTCGAGTACTTCATTTCTTACTACGATTATTACCAGCCCGAGGCATACATTGCTTCTTCAGATGTATTTATCGAGAAAGACCTTCAAATAAACGAGGAGATCGAGAAGCTGCGCCTGCATACTACGTCGGCATTGCTCTCGGGCCGCCGCGATATTGTGGTGGTGGCATCGGTATCGTGCATTTACGGTATTGGTAACCCCGAGGAATTTGGCAAGAACGTAATTTACCTGGCGCCGGGACAACGCTATAGTCGCAACAACCTGCTTTATACGTTTGTGCAGATCCTGTACAGCCGCACTGAGGCTGAGTTCACACGTGGAACATTTCGGGTGAAGGGCGACACAGTAGATATTTACCCGGCGTATGCCGATTTTGCCTACCGCCTATACTTTTTTGGTGATGAGCTGGAGCAGATACACCGCATCGATCCGCAATCGGGCAAAAAGCTGTCGGACGAGAAAGCCGTGACCCTGTACCCGGCTAACCTGTTCGTAACCGGCAAAGACACGTTGCAGCAGGCCATCCACGAAATACAGTACGACATGGTGGCGCAGCACGATTACTTCCTGAAAGAAGATCGCCCTGTAGAGGCCAAGCGCATTAAAGAGCGTACCGAGTTCGATCTGGAGATGATCCGGGAGCTGGGGTACTGTTCCGGCATTGAGAACTACTCCCGCTACTTCGACCGCCGCGCACCGGGTGCCCGCCCATTCTGTTTGCTCGATTATTTTCCGGATGATTTCCTGATGGTGATTGACGAGAGCCACGTAACGGTGCCGCAGGTGCGCGCTATGTGGGGTGGCGACCGCTCGCGCAAAGTAGCCTTGGTAGAGTACGGCTTCCGCTTGCCCGCTGCTATGGACAACCGCCCGCTTACGTTTAACGAATTCGAGAGCCTGATGCACCAGGTAGTATTTGTGAGCGCCACGCCAGGCGACTACGAGATACAGAAATCCGAAGGCGTTATAGTGGAGCAGATCATCCGCCCAACCGGTTTGCTTGATCCTGTTATTGAAGTGCGTCCAAGTACCAACCAGGTAGACGACCTGTTGGAGGAGATTGATGAGCGTGTGAAGGAAGGAGCCCGTGTGCTGGTAACCACGCTTACCAAGCGCATGTCCGAAGAACTGACCAAGTACCTGGAGCGTCTCAACATAAAAGTAAAGTACCTGCACTCTGAAGTAAAAGCCCTGGACCGGGTAGAAATTTTGCGGGAGCTGCGCCTGGGTGAAATTGACGTGCTGGTGGGCGTAAACCTGCTGCGCGAAGGACTGGACTTACCGGAAGTAAGCCTAGTAGCAATACTGGATGCGGATAAAGAAGGCTTTCTGCGCGACCAGCGCTCGTTGATACAAACGATGGGGCGTGCTGCCCGAAACGAAAAAGGCAAAGTAATTATGTACGCCGACCGCATGACCGGCTCTATGCAGCGCGCCATTGACGAGACCAACCGCCGACGTGCCACCCAGATGGCCTACAACGAGGAACACGGCATCACACCGCGTACGGTGCTTAAATCGAAAGATGAGATTTTTGAGCAGACATCGGTAGCGGATATGAAGAAGAAAGAAGTGAAGATGTACGCTGGTCCGGAAGAAGTGTCCATTGCAGCAGAACCTGTTATTCAGATGATGAACCGCGAGCAGCTCGAAAAGCTTATCAAGAAAACTGAAAAGCAGATGGAGGCAGCGGCTAAAGATCTGGACTTCCTGCAGGCTGCTAAGTTCAGGGATGAACTGGCAGAGCTCCGGAACCTGCTTAAAGCGAAGCGGGACTAACTATAGTTAGTGAACCTGTAAGCACAAAGAGCACCTATAACTATAGCTATAGGTGCTCTTTGTTTTAGTTAATCCTGATCTAGACAATCAACAACTATCGACTAACCTTATTGTGGCAGCAGTACCTTGTCAATCACGTGGATAACACCGTTTGATGTTGGAATGGAGGCCACAATGTTGGCGCCATTTACGGTTACTTTTCCATCTTTAACCCCCATCGTTACGCGGCCGCCGTTTACCTGGCCCAGGCTCTGACCATCCTCAAAACTATCGGCATTTAGTACGCCCACATACACGTGGTATTGCAGAATATTACGCAGGTCGCTACGCTTGTCAGGTTGTAGCAGGCCTTCCACAGTTCCGGCTGGCAGTTGCTCAAAAGCAGCATTGGTTGGGGCAAATACCGTAAACGGCCCCGCATTGCTCAGCACATCCACCAGCCCGGCTGTTTTAACGGCTTCTACCAGGGTGGTGTGATCAGGAGAAGTGGCAGCTACCTGCACCACGTTTTTCTGAGACTCATCG
>DATBUF010000623.1:0-2092 GCA_036516435.1 Pontibacter sp. | reverse complement strand
TTAACCTGCAGGGAAGCAACCTGGATCTGGAGGCAAGCTTTAAGCTGGACAGAACCAAATGGGGCATGACCTATGCCGCCGATCCTGAGTTAGGTGAGCATCACATCCTGCCGGAGGTGGATATACACTTCGACCTAAAAGCAAACAGGAAGTAAGTGTGCTTGCCTGGCGCAAGATATAGAAGATTGTTTCCGAGAAAGGGGCTGCTTGCTGGAGGTAGCCCCTTTATGTTTTATATGGTGGCGTCAGTGATAGTGTCGGCATTGAGATAAACAAAATGGAAAGTACCCAGCAACATGACCTGCGCCCGGCCCCTCCAGGTCATCGACCTTTTTAGATTGTGCCAGCCAGGCACAAGGCAACTGTTTACCAACAGCGCTACAATGAGTAATAGCTTTTTCACAGTTAGGCAGGGTTTGTTCCTGCAATAAATGGAAGCGAGGTTGCCTGAGTGGTATGATTTTATAATGTACGACATAATATCTTACTTCTGCTATTATATCTTGATTAAAGACTAAGAAGGGCTGTCGTCATTTTCACTTCATACTAGCTATCATGGTTAATCAGACAATACTGAATGTGGAAAACAATCTTGTGCTGTAATTGTGTAACTTACAGCAATACTTATTTTTTCCACATGCCCCATACCAATTCTGTCCGGGAGAGTATTCCGGCGCCTGACCTTCAGATGGTTTTCGATTCCTTATCAGGCAATTTCCTGTTGTTGCAACCTAACCCTCCTCACTTTACCATAGTGGCCGTGAGCGATGAGCAGCTGAGCGTAACAGGGCGAGAGCGGCACAAGGTAGTAGGGAGGGATCTTTTTGAGGTATTCCCCGAGCAACCGGAAGCTGACACCAGGTCCGGCTATACCAGCCTGCGGAAATCGCTGGCGCATGTTATGCAAGATAAAGTAATCGACCCTATGCCCGTTACGCGCTATGATATTGCAAACGCAGATGGCATTTTTGAAGAGCGCTACTGGCAGGCCAGCAACAAGCCGGTACTGGATGCGGCAGGGAACCTGCGTTACATCCTGCACCACTCCACAGAGGTAACAGACCAGGTGCTGGCGGAACGTAAGGCAACCGATATGCGGGAGATTGAAAAAAAGTATAGCCTGTTTTTGCAGGCACCTGTGGCGGTTTGTATTGTAACAGGCCCCGAGAACACAGTAGAACTCATCAACCAGGAAATGCTTCAGATACTGGGCAGCACGTCCGACATTGTTGGCAAACCTTTGTTTGAGTCCTTTCCCGAAACTATAGCACAGGGCTTTCCGGAGCTACTGGAAAGGGTACGCACAACTGGCCAGCCCTTTTATGTGTCAGAATACCCCGCTGTGCTGGTGAAGGATGGAAAAGAAGCGCATGCCTATTATAATTTAGTGTACCAAGCCTACTATGCAAACCCTGGCGATACAGTAGCTACCGGTGTGTTCATAGTAGCGCACGAGGTAACTGAGCAGGTGCTGTCCCGCAGAAAAGTGGAAGAAAGCGAACAGCAGTTACGCTCTTTTATAGAAAGTTCGCACCACCCCATTGGCGTATACCTGGGCAGGGAGATGCGCATCCAGTTTGCCAACCAGGCACTGAAAGACGGGCTGGGCAAAGGCAACGACATTATAGGTAAGCGCTACAAAGATGTGTTGCCGGAACTGGAGAACCAGCAGGTGTTCGAGCTCCTGGAGAACGTGTATAAAACAGGGATACCTTTCCATACCAAAAACCACGAACTGGAACTTGTGGTGAACGGGAAGCCACAAACCCATTATTTTGATTTCAGCTTCACACCCCTGTACAATATGGCCGGAGAGGTATACGGGGTAATTAACACAGGGGCAGATGTGACGGAGCTATACCAGGCCCGCGAACGAATAGCCGAAAGCGAATGGCGTTACCGCACCCTGATTGAAGAAGCTCCCGTGGCTACCGCCCTTTACCTGGGCAAAGACCTGACCATACAATATGCCAACGACATCATGCTCGGGTATTGGGGCAAAGAGAGCAACGTGGTCGGTAAATCATTCCGGCAAGCATTGCCAGAGCTGGAGGGCCAGCCTTTTCCGGCCTTGCTGGAACAGGTGTATGCC
>DATBUF010000622.1:0-2937 GCA_036516435.1 Pontibacter sp. | reverse complement strand
CCTGGCGGTGCCTGCCGCCCGTGCGCAGGTATTTAAAGCCGAAGAACCACTTGCCCATACGTATTCTATAGTTGCCCGCGACCCTGAGACCGGCGAAATGGCGGTGGGCGTGCAAAGCCACTGGTTCTCGGTGGGTACGGCCGTGCCCTGGGTAGAGGCTGGGATAGGCGTGGTAGCTACGCAGTCGTTTACCAACAAGTCGTTTGGTATGCGCGGGCTGGAACTTCTCAGGCAGGGCAAAACACCGGAAGAAGCATTGGCGATCCTGTTGAAAGATGATGATGGTCGTGAAGTGCGCCAGGTGTCGATACTGGATGCGCAGGGGCGCGTGGCAACCCATACCGGTAAGCAATGCATCCGGTATGCCGGGCATACTATAGGCAAGAATTTCTCGGTGCAGGCCAACATGATGCTGACCGACAAAGTATGGCCGGCCATGGCGAAGGCTTTTGAACAAAGTGCAGGCAAACCATTGGCTGAACGGGTGCTGCTGGCTATGCAGGCTGCCGAGCGCGAAGGCGGCGACATCCGTGGCAGGCAGTCCGCAGCACTGGTGGTGGTGAAAGGCAAAAAATCAGCACAGCCCTGGGACGATAAAACGATAGACCTGCGTGTGGATGATCATGAAAAGCCATTAGACGAACTGGCCCGGCTGCTGAAGGTATACCGCGCTTACGAGCACATGAACAACGGCGACCTGGCTGTAGAAAAAGGGCAGATGGAGAAAGCCATGCAGGAGTATGGCAAAGCAGAAGCCATGTTCCCGGATAACCTGGAAATGAAGTACTGGCACGCCATTACCTTAGCCAACAACGGCGACGTAAACGGCGCGGTTAAACTACTGCGCGAAGTATACAAAAAAGATGCAAACTGGAAAGAGCTGACGTCCCGCTTACCGGAGGTCGGTTTGCTCACCCTGAAACCACAGGAACTGAAGAAGATCCTGGAGGTGA
This sequence comes from Pontibacter sp., assembly GCA_036516435.1. Lineage (GTDB taxonomy): Bacteria > Bacteroidota > Bacteroidia > Cytophagales > Hymenobacteraceae > Pontibacter. The sequence goes on along the minus strand of DATBUF010000622.1, from coordinate 1,984 downwards.
AGTAACTATAGACAAATTCAACTTTTAGCCCATATCCTATGAACAAACTTAATCTGCGAGTGACGCACCTGAGAGTGCTGGTTACGCTATTGCTATTGCTGGTTGTCTGGAGCTGCTCTGCCCGGCAAACTATAACCGAAACCCAAAAGCTGGAGTCGCTGGCCAGGGTCTGGGGATTTCTGAAATACTATCACCCAACTGTAGCTAGTGGCAACCTGAACTGGGACCAGCAGCTGATAGACAAGTTACCAAAAGTAAAAGCCGCCCAAACAAAGCCGGAGCTAAGCCAGGTTTATCTGGAGTGGATCGGGGAATTGGGAGATGTGAAGGTGGCCCGTAGCCGAAAAGCTTCTAAAAGTGTGTTAGAATTAAAACTTGGTCTGAAAAAAGCAGGTACGAAAACCTTTGAAGAGAATTTTAACTTAAGCTGGACCGATGATAAAACACTGTTCACGGATGAGCTGATTCAGGCACTTAATATAATAGAGCAGCACAGAGCGCAGGAAGGTAACCACTATGCTACTGTAAATGAGTATGGTTTTCTGGATCTTAAGAACGAAGAACCTTACAGCGAACTACACTTTAAGTACCCCGACGAAGCCTATCGCTTGTTAAACCTTTTCAGGTACTGGAACATCATAGAATACTACTTCCCTTACAAATACAGAACCGACCAGAACTGGAATGATGTGCTTGCCGAGATGATTCCCCGGTTCCTGCAAGTGAACGACCTGAATGAGTACCACCTGGCCATAGTAGAGCTGGTTACCAAAATCAATGACAGTCATGCCAGCATTTCTGCAGCGCTTGCTCCCACTGTGTTTGGTCATTTCTGGTTGCCTGCCCGTTTCAAAATTATAGATGACAAAGCCATTATCACCAGCTTCTACAACGATTCGCTGGCTGCTGTTCATGATATAAAGATCGGGGATGTGGTGCACCAGGTTAACGGAGTAGCAATTAGTGATATCATCAAGTCAAAAGAAAAGTATATACCGGCCTCAAACCAGTCTACATTGCGCAGAGATATGGCTAACGCTGTTTTTAATGGCGTAACGGATGCTGTAACTATAACTTTTGAGCGCAACGGCATTATAGCTGAAAAACAGGTGGCGCGCTATATCGGCAGAGATTTAAAATTCAAAGCGAAGGCCAGTACCGATAAGTGGAAAAAGCTGGAAGGCAACATCGGTTATGTAGATATGGGGCTGATTAGTGTGCCCGATGTGCAGGCGATGATGCAGGAACTGGCAAACTGTAAGGCAATCATTTTTGATGTCAGGAATTACCCGAATGGTGTTATGTTCGAAGTGGCAAAGTACCTGAACCCCGAACCACGTGATTTTGCCAAATTTACAATTCCGGATCTCACCTACCCGGGGAAGTTTAAATGGGTAACAGGCCAGAAAGCCGGAGAAAAGAACCCTGATGCCTATAAAGGCAAAGTTGTATTGCTGGTAAATGAGACCACACAGAGCCACGCCGAGTTTACTGTAATGGCGCTGCAAACTGCCGCTGATGCAACTATAGTCGGAAGCCAGACGGCAGGAGCGGATGGCAATGTAATCCCTTTTAAAATGGTAGGCGGCCACGAAACACTATTTACAGGCATAGGCATTTTCTACCCCGACGGCCGCGAAACCCAACGCATCGGTATTGTGCCTGATATTGAGGTGAAACCAACTATAGCTGGTATAAGAGCCGGTCGGGATGAAGTGCTGGAGAAAGCACTGGAATACATAAAAGCAGAGAGCACCAAACTATAGCCAACACCGGTACCAGATAAAATGCTCTCGCTCGCCCCCCGCGAGTGGGCGCTATTCTGCAGACTCCGGCCGCTTTTTATACTTCTGCAGGCTGCGTAAACTATAAGCCGTGTGAACTACAGACGTGGACTAAGAAGTCCGGAAGATCGGTAATGCAGTAGATAGCTATAGTTCTTTAAACTATAGTAACGGCTAAGCAAAAGATGCTTCTGCAGAAA
>DATBUF010000621.1:0-7755 GCA_036516435.1 Pontibacter sp. | reverse complement strand
CATTTCGTAGCTCACCAGTTTTCCCAGGGCCTCTTTATGCTGGCGCAGTTTGTCTCCTATCTGGCGTACAATCTCGCCGCGCTTAGGGGCCGGGGTTTTGCGCCATACTTTAAAAGCTTCCTGCGCTGTAGTTACTACCTGTTCGTAATCTTCCGGGGTTGCCATGTTAACAGAGGCAATCAGGTTACCATCTGCCGGGGAGTAAATATCGCGTGTTGTGCTGTTTTGCTGACCGCCCCAGTTTAACCCGGTGCTGTAAGCCGCATTATGTTCTTTAATGCCAAGCTGCTTTAATACATCTGCTATTTCCTGTTGCAACGGCAGCTGCTCTATGGTTTGTTTCATGAGTTTTAAGTATGTTAATGAATGAGATACAGCCTTTTATAGTTGCACCTCAGGTTATCAGATCATGTTAAGGGTGTTTTACAAAGCTATAAAATAAAAAAGCTTCTGCAAGCCTGCAGAAGCTTTCTATATTCCTTCTTTACCAGGTATTACCCCTTCCCGATAGGATAGTAGGCTTTCAGGCCATCCGGGTAAACACCTTCAATGTATACTACGCCACCCTCAAAACTCTTCAGGTGTTTTTCTACATCGCTTGGCTGGTTTACAGCGTACTTATCTATTCTGGTAATGATAAAACCATCTTTTATGCCGGTTTCGCGGAACTTGCTGTTACGAACCCCACTAATTTTGGCGCCACCGTCAATACCCAGCTTGTTCATTTCCTGCTTGCTTACCGGCTCAAAGGTAGCACCATCAAAAGTGACAGCCTTGGCAGTAGCACGTTTGGTAATCTCTGTGCTCGAATTCAGGTTCTTAAGGGTTACGCTCGCTGTTTTTTCTTTGCCGTCGCGCTGGTACTGTATTTTCACCTTATCACCTGGGCGGTAACGTGCAATCTGCTCCAGCAACTGCGATGACTTGTTGATAGCCACACCGTTTACGGAGGTAATAACATCACCTTCTTTCAGGCCGGCATCCTGCGCGCCACTGTTCTCGGTTACGCGGGCAATGTACACACCATTCAGTGTTTTCAGGTCTTTCTCTTTGGCCAGTGCCGCATCAATTTCCTGAATGTTAGCACCAAGCAGTGCACGCTGTACTTCTCCATACTTCAGCAGGTCGTCTACTACTTTGCTAACTATAGCCGAAGGCACTGCAAAAGAGTAACCTGCAAAAGAACCGGTTTGTGAAGCAATGGCAGTATTAATCCCTACCAGATCGCCATTCAGGTTAACCAGGGCACCACCCGAGTTACCAGGGTTTACGGCAGCATCTGTCTGGATAAAGGATTCGATGGTCATGTCGGCTGCCTGACCGTTGCTGCGCTGGTTTGTGCTTAGTATGTTGATGTTACGGCCTTTGGCGCTTACAATACCGGCAGTAACAGTGGAGGTCAGGTTCATGGGGTTACCTACTGCCAGCACCCACTCTCCCACCTGCAGGTCATCAGAGTTGCCGTAGCGGATAACAGGTAATTTGTCGGCATTTATTTTTAGCAGTGCCAGGTCAGTGTTGGGGTCTGTACCTACCAGCGTAGCTTCAAACTTACGCTTGTCATCCAGCACCACTTCTATTTTGTCGGCTCTGTCAATTACGTGGTTGTTTGTTACAATGTACCCGTTAGAGGCAACAATTACCCCGGAGCCGGAGCCCATCTGCGGGCCACGTGGTACGCGCTCGCCAAAGCCATCGCCAAAAAACTCACGGAAGAAGGGGTCCATGGGGCTACTGTAGCGCTCCGAGGAACGGACACTGTACTCTGTCATGACGTGTACTACAGCAGGTGTGGATACCTGTGCTGCTTTAATAAAGTTCAGGCCCTCCGGTACTGCTGTGTTGCTGCTGCGCATTTCGCTGGTATAGCGCACGCTCGGATACTGTGCCTGTTGCTGTGTGGTTTCGGGTTTGTCGTCTTCCAGCAGCTTATAGCTACCTACCGCAACACCGCCACCCAATAAGGCTGAAAGCGTGAGGCCGACAATAAACTGTTTCGTCTTCATTTAATGAGGTTATGGTTAGAATTAATATATAGTTAGTGCTATATTATAGTTCGTATAACGCTATTCCAGTATACGTTAGTATAGGCTGCAAAGGCGTGGTTATACTCCCTAAGGTATAAACAAAACAAAAAAGAGGCCAAAAATTCTGAGCCTCTTTTTTGCAGTGTACTGCCTTAAGCCTCTATTGTTCTGCCGTCATCCGAGGCTTTGGACTTTTTGCTTTTCAGTGATTTATTTTCGCCTTGCTCCTCGCCTGATAAGATGCTGATCTGGCGCTTCATAGTTTTATGCTCATCCTTTGGTACAGATACCAGCAGGATGCCGTTTTCCAGTCGGGCATTTATCTGGTCAGGGTTCACGTTGTCGGGCAGGTAAAAGGTACGGGAAAAGGAACCATACTGTGTTTCAAGCATCTGGTAACGCTTGCCGTCTTCCTCTCTGCGCTCAAACTTACGCTCACCTGATATAGTCAGCCGGCCTTCCTGGAAATCAATGCTTATATCCTCTTTCCTGATGCCTGGCAACGCTACTTCAATTTCATAGCCGCGCTCGGTTTCGCAGGCATCCACATGGGGCGTAAAGCTGGTCAACCCTCTGGTGTTTACAGACTCGTTGAAGAATCTGTCGAGCATTGAACTGAATGTTTGCGGCATGTTGCTTTCCATGCCTGTATATCTGCTAAGTGCCATAGTTACCTCCTTTTTTATAGTTGTTTAACCATTTACAACTATAGTTCAGTAAAAACTATGCCAGCCAAACTATACCATTACTTCATGAAATAATGTCATTCTATCACACCAATGATATTCTAACACACTGACTATTTTACAGTTACAGGTATATCAGTAAGTAATACTGGCAGTCTCAGCGGCCCGGTTGATGGTATATTTCAACTCTAATCCAAACACAGGTACAATGCGGTTCCGCTTGGTTGTGTAGCCATCTTCTATCAGCTGTTCATTCTCATCGTACACGGGCTGCACCAGCACATAGTAGTATTCTGTCTGCCGCATAAAGTACGGGTTAATACGCAGCTTGTCAGTTAGCTCGTAGTTCAGGCTCAGGCGCAGGCGGGTGCGGTCTATGGTGCGGGTCTGTTCGTCGCTTTTCTCTTTGCCAAACTCAGAGCGGAGCAATGCCTCATAGCTGATGCTGGGCGTAATAAATTTATTCCGAAGTGGAAAGCGCCTGCCGAGTTCTGCCAAAAGCCTGGACCTGCCAAAAGCCTCCATTTCTTCCTGATTCACATACTCGAACAGCAGCTGCTTGTTAAAGTATAGGCTGCCAATGTTGCCGTTGTGCCGCAAAAACAAACTATAGAAAAAGGACTTTGGGGTATCTTCTGCTGCATACCGTACTATGGCCCCGCCACGCCAGTGCTCAGATAGGGTATGTTCGTATCCCAGGCTTAGCTCTACACGCTCAAAACCGCTGAGGACACCTGTCTTCCTTAAGTCGTTATAACGGCTGTCGGTATTGATGCGGTACTGATTCTGAAAAAACAACAGCCCATCGTCTCCTACCCCATAGTTCAGTTGCAACTCGGGCCAGATAGCAGCAGGCATGTGTAGTTTGCTTTGTGCCAGCGCGCATACCGGAAACAGAAACAGCAGCAGGAGGTGTAGTTTTTTCATAGCTATAGTTTAAGCAGTTAGTTCCTGCATTGCCACAAAGGCCAGCAGGCCAATACTTGTCTCTAACGCAGTTTCGTCTATGTCGAAGGTTGGCGTGTGTACGCCAGAGGTGATGCCTCTTGCTTCGTTGCGTGTGCCCAGGCGGTAAAAGCAAGCCGGTACTTCCTGCGAATAGTAAGCAAAGTCTTCGGCTCCCATCCACAGGTCCAGGTCAACAACGTTCTCCTCGCCCAGGTATAGTTCAGCGGCAGCACGGGCTCTGCCGGTTAGTTCAGGGTCGTTTTGCAGGAAAGGGTAACCGTTTTTGATATCGATGTCGCAACTGCCCCCCATGCTTTCGCATAGCGTTTCGGCCAGTTTCTTTATTTTCTGGTGTGCTTCGCGGCGCCAAATCTCGTTCATCGTCCGGAAAGTGCCCTCTATTTTTACTTCATTCGGGATAACGTTGGTCGCGCCTTTTGCTTCTACTTTGCCGAACGAGAGTACTGTCGGTGTTTTGGGGCTGGCATGGCGGCTTACAATTTGCTGCAGCGCAACTATAAGATGGGCCGAAATAAGCACTGGATCAATGTTCATCTCCGGTATAGCCGCATGCCCACCTTTGCCTTTTACGGTTATGTAAATCTCATCGGCGCTGGCCATGAACATCCCCGACCGGAAACCTACTTTACCTGCCGGCAATAACGGGAACACGTGCTGCCCGATGATGCCTGCCGGTGCCGAGTTCTGCAGCACTCCTTCTTTGATCATGATAGAGGCCCCACCTGGAAACTTCTCCTCGCCCGGCTGAAACACCAGTTTTATAGTTCCTTCAAACTCATCGCGCAGCTCCTGTAAAATACGAGCAGCCCCCAGCAACGAGGCCGTATGCACATCGTGCCCGCAGGCGTGCATCACGCCCGCGTTCCTTGATTTATAGTCTACTTCATTGGCTTCTACTATAGGCAGGGCATCCAGGTCGGCGCGGAGTGCTATAGTTTTCCTGTCAGGGTTCCTGCCTTTTATCAGGGCTACTAACCCTGTTTCAGCCATAGTTTCTGATGCAATGCCGTAACGCTCCAGGGTTTGCTTTACATAGGCGGCGGTGTTATACTCTTCAAAACTAAGCTCCGGGTTGGCATGTATGTGGCGACGCACCTGCACTGTTTCGGGTGCATAGGCTTTGGCCAGTTCTTTTATTTTAGCTGCTGTGTTCATTTAGTTTAATGTGCTAATGTGGAGATGCGTTAATGATCAACCCACCCCTACCCCTCCCAAGAGGGGAATTTTTCTTGCTTGCTATAGTTGGTACTATAGTATTATAGTTTGCTCTTTCTTGCTGGCGCGGAAATTATTTCCGTGTCTGACTATAAAGTCGAATCTCAGATTCGACTGGGCCAGTAGCCCAACTATAGTTCGACACGAGCGAAGACACTCGTGCCATGGTTCATACACTTGCTCACGCCCCGTTACTGTAACTATAAGCCAAAGTGCAGTGCGGCCAGAGTCCGCTAAATAACTCACACTCGCGGGACGCAGGCGAGAACTAAATTGCCTCTGCCACGCATTTCCTTAACTAAAGGTAGTAAAAATAAAAACGTTGCGAACCTGTATGGCTGCAACGTTTTCGATATGCTTTCTATGTCAGTTTCTTATTTAATGTTGATCTGGTCCTGCACAATCTGGGCATTCGGGATCAGGTCTGAGATCTGGTTGAGCACCTGCTGCGCCTCTACCCTGTTGAAGAAATCACCTAGCTTTAACCTGAAATTAGGCTGGTTGTAGGTCAGGTAATCTTTAACTTCGGGCACACGCCGGGCTATGGATTTACGCAGGTTCATTACGGTTTGCCTTTCAGAACCATTGTAGGCCAAAATACGATAGCCCTGTGCATACTTAATATTTTTGTTTACGCTGGCAACTGTATCCATCAGTGCAGCTACTTTCAGGTTTACGTGGTTAGCAGGTTCAACCCGGGCAGTAGTTGCAGCGGCATCAGAGGTGGTATACTTTGGCCGGTAAACACTCAGGTCCTCCATCACTTTATCTTTCCCACCCGACTTCACTGTTTTATCCGTAGTGCCAGCCGACGATGATGCGCATGCTGTGGAAAAGAGTATTGCTAATGAAAGCAGGATATTAATGATTCTGTTCATGGGTAACAATTTGGATACTGGCAGAGCAGCCTAACCTGTCGGCGCCCGCCTCTATTAACGCCCGTGCATCTTCGAATGTTCTGATGCCACCGGCAGCTTTTATTTTAATAGGCGCCGGCAGTACGCGGCGCATCAGCGCTACATGCGCTACGGTAGCACCAGCCGATGCAAAGCCAGTAGAGGTTTTCACATAATCCACTCCGGCATTAGCGCACAGCTCACAAGCTTTTACAATCTCATCATCGGTCAGCAGTGCTGTTTCGATAATTACCTTCAGTTCGGCATCTTTCAGATGGCAAAACTTGGCTAGCTCGCTCAGTTCATTCTCTACTTCACTATACTTACCTGATTTAAACGCAGCAATGTTGAGCACTACATCTATCTCTGTCGCGCCATCGGCAATGGCCTGGTGCGTTTCCAGGAACTTAACTTTGTGGTGCTGGTACCCTAACGGAAAACCAACTACAGTAGCCACTCTTACAGCTGTGCCTTTCAGTTGCTCTGTTGCAAAGGCCACATAGTAGGGCGCAATACACACGGCAGCAAAGTTATACTCCCGCGCCTCATCGCACAACTGTTTTATCTGTGCTTCTGTAGCATCGGGTTTTAGTTGGGTATGGTCTATATAAGAAGCAAGGTTGCCTGCCATAGTTCCAGTATAAAAATGAAGGACAGAAGATAAAAGATTACCGCTCTGCCCTATCACAACTATAGGTTAAACATAAAGCAGCCACTAATTAAGGTTAGTGGCTGCTGCTTTTATTTTATTCTTCGATCAGTACACAACGGTTGTGCAGCAGGTCGTCTTCTACGGTTTTGTATTTCACATCCTTCACTACACGGCCATCGTTGTACTGCACGCTCACCCGGTCGTTACGGCCAGCTACTCGCTGCGAGTGCGCCGGCATAATCTTCTCAGGCTCCGGAGCTGGCATCGATGTCTCTCCGGCGCTGTTCTCCAGCGACGAGTGTACCTCCTGCTTCTGCTCTTTCAGCACTGGTGCTTTAGGTGCCTGCTGCGGGCGCGGCTCGCGTACCTGCTCTGGCGCCTGCACCGGTATAAAGGCTTTGAACAGGAACTCGATCGTCTGCTCGTTTACCTTACCGATCATGCGCTTAAACAGCTCAAACGATTCAAACTTATAGATCAGGAGCGGATCTTTCTGCTCGTACACAGCATTCTGTACGCTTTGCTTCAGGTCGTCCATCTGGCGCAGGTGGTCTGTCCAGGCCTGGTCTATAGTTCCCAGCGTAATGATTTTCTCCATAGCGCGGATCAGCTCCAGGCCATGCGACTCGTACGTTTTGGTTAGGTTCGCTACGGCAGCGAGCTGGCGCTTGCCATCTGTAAACGGCACGGCCACGTTCTCAATCATCGGCCCACGGTTCTGGTAAATGTCAGCAATAATCGGGAACGCATGATCTGCAATCTGCTTGTTGCGGGTCAGGTAGTGGTTCAACGCCTCGTTATACAAGCGCTCTACCAGCTGGTTAGCAGGCACGGACTTAAAGTCGGCCTCAGAGATAGCAGACTCGATACCGAACACACGCAGTACATGCAGCTGGAAGTTGTCGTAATCGCTGATGTTCTTATAGCTCACGATCACCTCTTCGCTGATATCATAGATCATGTTCCAGATATCCAGTTCCAGACGCTCGCCGTACAGGGCGTTTCTGCGGCGCTTGTACACCACCTCACGCTGTGCGTTCATTACGTCGTCGTACTCCAGCAGGCGCTTACGCTGGCCAAAGTTGTTCTCTTCTACTTTCTTCTGTGCACGCTCAATGGAGTTCGTGATCATTGAGTGCTGAATTACTTCGCCTTCTTCCAGACCCATGCGGTCCATCAGGCGGGCAATTCTGTCAGAACCGAACAGGCGCATCAGGTTATCTTCCAGCGATACAAAGAACTGCGAAGAACCCGGGTCACCCTGACGACCGGCACGACCACGCAACTGGCGGTCTACGCGGCGGGATTCG
>DATBUF010000620.1:0-5815 GCA_036516435.1 Pontibacter sp. | reverse complement strand
CAGACCGCCGGGAAACGGCGTCGAACAAGTGTCGGGGGGGACTTCCCAAGCGTGTTGTGTTGCGTCAGGGTGCATGCGGTGAATCGTCCAGGGCCCTCGGCGTCGAAACGTGGGTGGGGTCGCGAAATCTACCCTGGTCGGAGGTGCCACACTGGTAGCCAACGGCGATATTCAGCAGGGCGACCTGGTTTCGTTTGTGCTGTACACGGCCTTTATCGGGGCATCGGTGGGTGGCCTGGGCGAACTATACGGCAAAGTACAATCGGCTTTGGGAGCTACCGAACGCATCCTGGAAATACTGCAGGAGCAGGAAGAGCCCACCGATAAGAGCCTGCGTGCCCTGAGCCAGGTGCCGCGTGTGCAGGGCAATATCAGCTACCGAAACGTGGCTTTCTCTTACCCTACCCGCCCGGATATTCAGGTACTGAAAAGCATAAGCTTTGAGGCCCAGGCCGGCGAAAAAGTAGCCGTAGTTGGCCCAAGCGGTGCCGGTAAGTCTACTATTATTCAGCTGCTGATGCGCTTTTATGAGGTACAGGCCGGAACTATAACTGTAGATGGCAAAGACCTGCGCGACATGGACCTGACTACTTTGCGCGGCAACATTGGCATTGTGCCACAGGAGGTACTGCTGTTTGGCGGAACTATACGCGAGAACATTGCTTACGGCCGCCCCGAGGCTACCGAAGCTGAGATTATAGAAGCCGCTAAAAAAGCCAATGCCTATACGTTCATCGAGTCGTTTCCTGAAAAACTGGAGACGCTGGTGGGTGAGCGCGGCATTAAATTATCGGGTGGGCAGCGCCAGCGCATTGCCATTGCCCGTGCTATATTAAAGAACCCTGCTATACTTATACTGGATGAGGCTACCAGCTCCCTCGACTCTGAATCGGAGCAGTTGGTGCAGCAGGCCATGGATGTGCTGATGAAGAACAGAACGACCATCATTATTGCACACCGCCTGGCAACTATAAGAAAAGCAGATAAGATATTGGTGATAGATGGCGGCAGAATTGTGGAGGAAGGCTCGCATGAGCAACTCTCCGCAAACGAAGACGGCATTTACGCCAACCTGCTCAGACTACAGTTTGAGCTCAGCTAAAAAGTATACTTATTGATTCCCTGAAAACCTGCCGGAGCTTCCCCGGCAGGTTTTTTCTTTTAAGCTATATATACCTGTTCTTATATTTCGCGTAAGCTGGATACAAGTTCTACCTATAGTTCACGGAAACTGCTGCATGTCATCCCCTCCCTCAAAACTGCTGGCCTTTTTACTGGTTATGCTTTTACCTTTTACAGGGCTGGCGCAAGAATTTACGCAAAACATACGGGCTCCTTTTTCGGTTTACCTCGAGGTTGGCGGCAACTCCGATAGCTACGCCCTGAATGCAGATTACATCGTGTATCAGCGGGAACAGTGGAAAGGTGGTATAAGAGCTGGCGTAGGCACGAACCTGTTCTTCCGGAAAAAGGAACCGGCAGCTTACCCCGTAGTGCCTGTAGAAGTATATGCTATGGTAGGCCGGGCACGTAACAATATAGAGTTCGGGCTGGGCTACACCCGCCGTTTTACGGATGCACCTGAGCTGCTGCAGAACATGTACTTTGCACGGTTGGGACTACGGTATCAGGTACCCAAAGGTGGCATGCTGGTAAGGGTCGGGTTAACTCCCTTTATCTCTCCGGAAAGCAGGGATGAAAGGACAGGCCAGATTGCTTTAGTGCCCCGCTTTGGCCTGAGTATAGGGCGCAGTTGGTAGTTTGCACCTGCCTGCATACATAAACCTGCCTTCGGCTTTACAGGCAACTATAAATTGAGTAATATTACATACCCAAGTATAACTCTTGCATAAAATCAAACTCATGAAGAAAACACTCATCGGCTTTACTCTTGCTGCTGCACTGCTGTGTGGCGCTGGTGCCGCACAGGCCCAGATCAGCATCCCGGCAGCCAGCCCGGCAGCTTCTGTAACACAAAAAATCGGCTTAACAGATGTTTCCGTTTCATACTCACGTCCTTCGTTGCGCGGCCGTACGTTTGGCAAAGATATCGCAGCTTACGGCGAAATATGGCGTACCGGCGCTAACAGCCCTACCCTGCTCAAGTTCAGCGACGAGGTTACCATACAAGGCAACAAAGTACCCGCCGGCGAGTACGTACTCTTCACCATTCCTGCCCAGAACGAGTGGACCGTAATCCTGCACAAGGACAAAGAGCTTTGGGGAAACACCGATGCCCGTTACAACCAGGCAAACGACCTGTTACGCTTTAAGGTAAAACCACAAACCAACCCGCGCGCTGTAGAGAGCTTTACCATCAACTTCGCTAACCTGAAAAGCAACAGCGCCGATCTGGAACTGCTTTGGGGCAAGGGAATTGCCAGCTTTACTATAACAACCGATGTGGATAGCAAGGTAATGAGCCAGATTCAGGAGCAAGTGGTAAACGGCACCAACGTAACACCGGCACAGTACATAACCGCAGCTTCTTATTATCTGAGCGCAAACAAGGATATGAAGCAGGCACTTGAGTGGATGAGAAAGGGAAATGCCAATAATCCTAAATACTGGAACCTGCATGCCCAGGCCAAAATACAGGCACAGTTAAAAGACTATAAAGGTGCCATAAAAACGGCAGAACAGTCTATGGCGCTGGCTAAAAAGGAGAACAACCCTGAATATGTACGTATGAATGAGCAGGCCATTGCAGAGTGGAAAAAGATGAAATAGGTCCTGTTCAGCGAAACTATAGTATAAGCCTCTGCTCCGGCAGGGGCTTACTTTTTATACTTAAACCAACTTTTACTTGAACGAGCAAAACGAAAAACTACACTCAGAAGAACACCTGGGTCCGGCCCGTGAATACTGGTGGAACGAAGATTACCTGGAACTGCTGGCACAACGCCTGCATATTCCCTACTGCCAGACGCTGGTGGACATTGGCTGTGGCAAGGGCATGATGGGCTTCAAATTTTCGAGGTACATGCCGGAGGGCAGCCACGTGTATGGCGTAGACTATGAGCCAGGCTACATTGCCGAGGCGCAGCAGCGCGCCCATACCCAGTTCGGGCACAACCAGATCGAGTATACCTTTAAGGTAGGCAACGCCACCGATATTCCGCTGCCCGATAATATTGCTGACATCACGCTATGCCAGACATTGCTGATCCACGTGAAAAATCCGCAGCAAGTGATACAGGAGATGATACGTGTGACCAAACCCGGTGCCTGGGTCGTAGCCCTGGAGCCCAACAACCTGGTACCCAACCTGATGTTTGACCGCTATGGCGAAACCGACTTTAATGTGGAAAGCATGCTGGACGTGCTGGAAATAAAACTGCGGATAGAGAAAGGTAAAAAGCACCTGGGCGAGGGTTTTAACTCCCTGGGCGACGTAATGCCAGACCTGTTCCTGAAAGCAGGCCTCACCAACATCAAAGTATGGATCTCCGATAAGGCGCTGGCCATTATTCCGCCTTATGATACCCAGGAAAAAATACTGCGCGTGGAACAGATGCTGCAATGGATAGAAACCGAAGCCATGGGCTACGATTACCAGGACAACCTGAACTACTACATGGCCGGCGGCGGCACTCGCGAAAAGTTTGATGCCTACTGGGAAACACTGCTCTACAACAAGATTATGCTAAAGCAAAAACTGCTGAAAGAAGAGTACGTATCAGCGGGTGGTAGCCTTGTGTATATTGTAGCTGCGCAAAAGCCCAGGTAAAGGTGGCAGCTACACTCCTCCCTGGAATAGCTAACATCTTTACCTATTAGTTATATAACATAAAAGCTATACTTCCGTAAACCAGAAGTATAATTTTTAGCCAAACCAGTCGTACCATGCCGCAATATCCTGATCTATACCATCTTTTATTCCATTCGCTGTATGTCGGGCAGCACAAATCGCCTGCAAAACTTAAGGCATAAATAGTATATTTGTTCAGTTAGCCTCTTCTGCCTGGTACTAAAGAGGCTCAGCAACATGTGATAGTACCCTGAAAGTAAAATCTTTACATGAAATTATCGGTAAAGCTGTTTGTCGGGTTCCTGTTGATCTCGGCATTGTTCACAGCTGTAGCTATAGTTAACTTCCGGCTCTCTGAAGATGTAATCGAGAACACAAAGTGGGTGTCCCGCTCGCAGATTGTGGTGCGCAACTCTGCGGCGTTGCAGCGTAACATCATAGACCTGGAAACGGGTATCCGTGGTTTCCTGCTCAATGGCAACGAGACCTTCCTGATCCCTTACACTCAGGCCAAACAGCAGCTGCCAAACCTTTTTAAGGAAATTAACAACTTTACGCAGTACTCACCCAAGCAAACCGAAAAAATAGGGGTGATCATGCAGATGCAGGAAAGGTGGCAAGAACAATATGCCGAACCGCTCATCAGCATGACGCGCGCCGACATGGCTAATAGCACCGACTATTTGTCTGAGAATATCGACAGCCTGGTAATGGGCGAGAAGATATTAATGGACTCTATACGGGTTGCTTTCCAGGAATTTAATGCCCACGAGTACGAGGTACGCGAGGACCGCCGCAAACGCCTGAGCCAGAGCATTGAAACTACCCGTCAGGTATCGTCGGTACTGACCATCCTTTCGGTGATACTTGGTCTGAGCTGGGCATACTATATCACAAACCTGATCACAGGCCGCATCATGAAGATGGTGAACCTGGCCGATAAAATATCGAAGGGGAACTATAAAACACAGATACACGATACAGCCAACGATGAACTCAGCATGCTTTCGAACTCGCTGAACGTGATGGCTGCTACCATTGACGAGACATTTACGGAACTGGACCGGAAAAACAAAGAACTCGATCAGTTTGCCTATGTGGTATCGCACGATCTGAAAGCCCCGCTCAGAGGTATTGAGGTAGCCTCGCGGTGGGTGGAAGAGGATATGGGCAAAGAGCTGCCTGAGCACGTGCTGCAATACTTAAGCATGATGCGCACCCGTGTGCACCGTATGGAGAACCTGATTAACGGAATTCTGGCACTGGCTCGCATCGGACGCACCAATATTGTGGAAGAAAGAGTAGATGTGCGCAGCCTGCTGCTGGAAGTAACAGACCTGTTATCAGTGCCCGAAAAATTCAAGATTACACTTCCGCCCCAACTGCCGGTATTGTATACAGCCAAGGTATCGCTGCAGCAGGTGTTCTCTAACCTTATCAGTAATGCGATTAAGTACCACGATAAACCAACAGGCCATATAACTATAGACTGCCAGGAACAGTATGATTTTTATGAATTCTCTATTTCGGATGATGGCCCTGGTATAGATACGGAATATCATGATCGTATTTTCGTTATCTTCCAGACGCTTCAGGAGCGGGATGCGCTCGAAAGTACAGGTGTTGGCTTAACGATTGTAAAGAAGATTGTAGAATGGCAGGGAGGCAGCATCCGGGTGGACTCTGTACCAGGCCAGGGGGCAACATTTACGTTTACATGGCCCAAAAAGTAGAATAAAAGGATTTGTTTAGCTATTTTTGTTGCTGAGCATCCTATTACATTTTATACATGAGTGAGAAAATTACCAATATCCTCTTAGTAGAAGACGACTACCTGGATATTATGAATGTAGAGCGAGAGCTTAAAAAGATAGGTTTAACGCAACCGCTGCACGTAGCGCGTAACGGCCGCGAGGGCCTGAAGATGCTGCGCGGTGAAGGGGTGCCCAGAATATCGCCTGCGCCTAGCGTTATCCTGCTTGATATAAACATGCCTAAGATGAATGGGATCGAGTTTTTAACCGAACTACGCCACGATCCGGAATTCAGCCACATACCTGTATT
>DATBUF010000619.1:0-3264 GCA_036516435.1 Pontibacter sp. | reverse complement strand
ATCCGGGCTGGTTATTTTGTTAACTATAGTTTTGGAGTGCTCTGACAGGAATGTGGTGTGCGTGCCAGCAAGAAAAGGCTCATCCAGCCCCTCTACATGCTCGGTAACGTATTCCTGTTTCAGGTACTTATTCGCCGGGTTATACTGGGCTCCGCGCCCTTTTATAAACTGCTCCTGTTTCATGGTTATCTATACTTGTGCTAATATAATTAGTTTTTGCTAAATAAATTAGGTTTGTGTTGGGTTTAAATTTAGAATATGTAGGAGCAGGTTTGGGTAACAGGGGACAGGCTGGCTGTAACGGGCGCAAAGAAAGGTGCTGAAGGCGCTGAAGTTCGGACAATAAAAAAGCACCGGCTCTGCAGAACCGGTGCTTTCCAAACTAATCTATACAAATATTTAACTCTTCGGGTCCAGGATGTTGTCGATACGCACAAGTGCATCCTGTAAGTGGTACTTGGTCATCGTATCGCCGGTTTTAGCAATCGACGCTTTGATCTGATTACGCAGTGTGTTCAGCTCGCCACGTACCATCGGGCGAATATCGGACTGAGCTACGTTTACCGGAGTACCAGCTCTGAAGCGGCTGGCTGCTGCACCTTGTTCCTGCTCTTTCATCAGGAACTCCATGCGCTCCAGGTAACCACGCTGCAGGTTACGGCGGTAGGTGTCTATAGTTTTGCCTGTTGCTACTTCGCTCCAAACACCTTTGCGCAGGTCAGCCATCATTTCCGGCAGGGTGTAGGCTTTGCTGCCTAAAGAAGCCTGTGCTTCTATCAGTCTGGCCATACGTCCAGGCTCCAGCAGGCTGTTTATGATACCCACCTGTGCATTGCGTACACGCTCCACAGCACCAGCCGACTCAATCTTACGCAGAATGTTATCATCCAGCATCCAGGCAGGTGTGGCAAGGCCCTGCTCGTTCAGGAACTGCATGGCGCGCTTCTGCTTGTCTTTGGCAACCGGCTCGTACACATTGCCTTTCTGGTCGTAGGTTTTATAGTTCTCGTACACACCACCTACGTTAGCAGTTACGTGGCCCATGTAGCGGTTCCACTGCCCAAGCACTTGTAAGTACATTTCCTGCAGGTCGTCGTAGGTTTTGTTGTCTGCCGCTGTCCATTTTATCAGGTTGGGCATAATGCGCTTCAGGTTGGCAATGCCGTAAGTGCTGGCGAGCATGGCATCATCGCCCAAGTCTTCTGTCTGCGAAGAAGGGTCTATAGCACCAAACTGCTGACGTCCGAAACGGTACATCGGGTCGTTTTCGTGCTCCTTAATCCAGGCATTCAGTTTTTGCGTGTTGTCGCGGCCGTGTGTTTCCGGGAAGTAGGAGTATCCCCATTTTACCGAATATTTATCGTACACGCCAATGCCCGGCATCAGGGCAACACCTTTGTCCTCAGGCTGCGCCACATAGTTAAAGCGGGCGTAGTCCATGATGCTTGGTGCAGTACCCATTTTCTTGGTGAACTCCGGGTCACGCAGTTTCTCTACAGGGTAAGCAGCGCTGGAACCCATGTTGTGCGGCAGACCGAGTGTATGGCCTACTTCGTGAGAAGATACAAACCGGATCAGTTCGCCCATTACCTCGTCTGAGAACTGCACGCCGCGTGCATCCGGGTTAATGGCAGCAGTCTGCACAAAGTACCAGTTGCGCAGCAGGTTCATAACGTTGTGGTACCAGCCGATGTGGCTCTCCAGAATCTCGCCGGAGCGCGGGTCGTGCACGTTTGGCCCGTAGGCGTTCTGCGTTTCGGAAGAGAAGTAACGGATAACAGAGTAGCGCGCATCCTCGGTGCTGAACTCCGGGTCTTCTTCGTAAGAAGGCGGATCTTTAGCAATGATGGCATTTTTGAAACCGGCAGCTTCAAAGGCTTTCTGCCAGTCTTCCACACCCTGCTTCAGGTATTTGCGCCATTTCATTGGCGTGGCCGGGTCGATGTAATACACGATAGGTTTTACAGGCTCTACCAGTTCGCCGCGTGCATAGGCCTCTTTGTCTTTCGGCTCCAGTCTCCAGCGCACAATGTAGCGGCGCTTGGCAGCACGTTGCTCGTCTGTTCCAAAATCAGTCTGTGAGATGGTAAAATACCCTACCCGCTGGTCGAAAGTACGCGCAGGCATCGGTGTTTTCGGGAGTAGCACCATCGAGTGGTTCAGCTCCAGTGAAATAGAACCCGTGCTTGAGTTAGAGGGAGCGCTGGAGGCTTCGTACGTCATCAGGGAGCGGGCCTCGATGTTGGTCGGGAAGCTTTTTACGCTCTCGATAAAGGAACGCTTATCATCCAGTCGTCTTACTTTGTAAGTGTCTCGTCGGCGCTGGTCCAGGCCAAGGGCAGGCACATCCTTCGAGAAGAAGTCGGTTACTTCTACTACCGATGCCCCGTTGTTAAACGCTTTGATATCGAATGCCTGAATAACCGGCGCCAGGTTCGAGTTCTGTACCGAATGGAAAATCTCCAGTGAGTCGGCCGCTACGTTTTCGTAAGAGATCACGCGCAGCAGGATGCGGTTGCCTTTTTTCTCCCAGCGCAGCATCTGCGTGTTCAGTTCCTCACCGCCGTAGCCAATGTTAGTGGCTGTTTTGGCAATGCGGCTCACCATCAGCATGTCGCGGCCTAAAAGTGTATCCGGAATCTCGTAGTAATACTTGTCGTCCAGGCGGTGCACTTTAAACAGGCCGTCGTCTGTTACAGCTTTGTCGGTGATAACCTGGCTGTAGGGTTTTGGCTGGTTGTCGTCTCTTTTAGGAGCCTGAGCGGGCGTAGCCACTACTTCTTGCTTGGCATTTTTCTTCTTTTTCTCCTTCTTCTGGGCAAAGGCAGGAGGTGCCAGCATTGCACCGGCCAGAAGCATCGCAGCTAAGGGTGCATAGCGTACATTTTTACTCATAATAGGTTGGTTAGATTAGGTTAGCAGATCAGGAGCTATCGTTCTTTTCAGCTGGTGAGGGCCAAAATGAGTACAGTCTTCCCTGTATCTGTTGTTAAGACTGGTAATAGCTGTTATGGTTTAATAATGAGAGGTAAGATTTGTCTGGGGCTTTGCTAAAGTTGCTGGTTTGTAGTTGGCTATAGTTGCTGGCTTGAACCAAGCCTGCTGTTTCATAGCACTTTGTATTCCTGGGAGCTTTACTCACCTATAGTTTTATAGTTTACTTGGCTCCCTCCTGGGCCGGGAGGCCCCGTCTTCGGGCATCGCGCTGCTGCCTTCTTGCTATCCTCCTGCGTCGGATTGCCTGCGGCAACGCAACAAGTCAAA
>DATBUF010000618.1:0-2864 GCA_036516435.1 Pontibacter sp. | reverse complement strand
AATAAATAGCAGCCTGCAGAAAAATTATTTCTGCAGGCTGCGTCTTTTCAGGACTTGCTCCGTCATCAGGGTGTAAACAATGTAAAACACCTTAAACTAAAAGCCATGAAAAGATTTCACGTGAATGTAAGCGTTAAGAACTTAGAAGAGTCTGTTGCATTTTATGCAGTCCTGTTTGCCAGCGAGCTGGAGGGGTTAAGTCAGAAGGAGATGGCAATACGGTTGGGTATTTCTTACTCCGGGGCAAAGTCGCGGGTGCAGCGTGGCCGCGAAAAGCTGAAAGCACTTTTTCTGGAGTGTTGCCATTTAGAGTTCAGCCGCGATGGCAGTATTGTTTCCGCAAGTATAAAAGACAGCTGTGTACCTCTGCAGCGTTTCCGTTGATCGTTACTCGTTGTTCGTGTCTTGCCCTCGCTCGCGTCCTGCGAGTGTAAGCTATCCGGCGGACTCTGGCCACTTTTTACAGACCGCTGTTCGGATGTTCTTGTTGTAGTTTTCTCTGCTGAAGGTTTTGTTTAGCGCGAACTATAACCTATGTAAACTAAAAACGGGGACAAGGATGTCCAAAAGAGCAATCACAGGTCTAAAGTCGCGGTACGCCACATCATAATGCACACCCGCGGGGTGCGAGTGAGGGTAAAACACGGTAAACGAACAACGAACAACGAGTAACAACCAACGATCAACTAAAACTTATATCTGACCTGCGCCTTCACATCTGACCTCCGAGGACCCTCGATGGTTTCGAGCCCGGAGCCGATCGTATCGGTATTTTTATAGTTGGTAACGCCATACTTTACCCACACATCCAGATCCCGGAGCAACTGAAACTGCACCAGCGCATAAATGCGCGTGCCTTTACCGCTCAGAGCCGGAATAGAGAAAGCATAGAGCACATCCCGTTCATACACATACTGGCGGGTGTCGTAGCTGTCAGTATCGAAAAGAGCGTAGCGGGCACTCAGGCGCACATTCCGGAAACTATAGTTTACATCCTGTGCAATGAGGTAGCCGGTTTGCTGCGGCGCTTCGTGCTTGTAACTGCTGAACTGTACGCGGCTCTTCAGGTTGAGCGCCGGCGCAGGAGAGGACTCATAGTAGAGGAGGTAGTTCCGGCGCAATGCCTGAGCCACATAATCCATGGCTGTAGCGTTTTGGGCTGCATTCAGCCCCTTGCTTTCGGTGCGAAACTGCCCATAAAGTGCACTTTGGCGGTTAGGTTTAAAATAGATCCGTACCAGGTACTCATCGCCGTAAGAGGGCGCATCAACACGGTAGCGCAGCCACGGAAACGTAAACCGGTCGTAGTAAGCTGTAATTTCCCAGCGGGCAATCGGCTTTAGTTTGATGCCGGTGTAAAAGCCACGCTCATTTATGTTGCGGCTGCCTTCCCCAAACGCGCCACCATACATACTATGGAAATCACGGGCGTAATAACGGTACAGCATCGCCAGTTCTGCTTTGTTAGATAAGTTTGCGATCAGGCCATTTACACTGCCGATGCCGCCACTTCTGCTTACCGCTGTTTCGCCGAAGAGGTATACATGTTGCCAGGTATAACTATAGTTGGCTCCGGCGGTATAGTTGCTGGTACCATTAAACTCAAACTGCTGGTAGGGAGCGCCTCTCTTCCGGATGGGCAAACTATAGTTGGTACCAACGGCCGTAAAGCCAAACGTGAAAGCCCGCTGCTGGTACTGCAGGCTTGTGCCATAGATCTGCTCCCGTACACGTCCTTTATTGGCCAGTTCGGTAGCAGTTCTATGGAAACCGGATGTCTGGATGCCGGTAAAAGAATCTGAAATGTCGGAGAGGGTATCTGTTTGCAGGTTGGCATCTACGCGCTTGGTAGAGTAAAACCCGGTAAGGTGCAGGTTGCCGGTTAAACTATAGGTTGCCGCCACACCCCTGAAAAATGCGTGTTCTAGCACCGAACTATAGGGCCGAATGCCCAGGTTGGCCCGGCTGGTAGTTGTAATGGTTTCGCTGCCCTTCCCCACACTATACCCCGACGACAACTGTAATCCCTGCCCGATCTGCAGCTGGTAGTCGCCTAAAGCAATGGTTTTAAAGCGTCCTTTGTTGTACAGCTGGAAATGAGCGGAGTAAAAATCAAACCCATAACGACGCGTATCGGGGTCCCAGGTAAAAGCTTCGCCGGCATCTTTCTCGGCGGTTATCCCTAAGCTGTAATCCTGTGCATGGCTCTGACGATAGCGCAGGTATAGTTTATCCGGCGAGCCCAGGTAGCGGCTTTGTGAACGGCTGCTGGTATCTGCAGTAGTATAGCCTCGTCGTTGCTGCAGTGTGCGTTCATACCGAAGTATCAGGGCATTGTTATCTTCCCCAACCATGCGTTGCCACAGCGGACGAGAGTCGGCATACAACCCGGCATCAGCCACCCGCACAAAAGGCAGCAACTGGTAAATCGTAATCAGGTCGAAATTAGGGATAGCCTGTAGTTCGTAGATGCTGAGCAATTTGCCGTTTTGTTGGATGTGCTGAAAGAGTGAGGCGATCTGAGCGTGCGATAATATGAAAAGCGAGGCCAGTTCTTCGGGCGTGGTGTTATTCAGGTCGATGGGCTGCTGGTAGTACTGGAAAAGTGTTTCGTACAGGTCTTCGTAAGAGAATGTCTCATCTTTCTGCTCTGCAAACAGCTTCTGAACAAAAAGATCAAAATCTATAGGGTGGCGTGGGTGTTGCTGCGCCTGCAGCACTGGTAGCAGGCAGAGCACGAACAGCAGCAGAAGTATTGCACGCACCATACCTACAGCGAATTTATAGGTGCTGATACAGGAGGAATAGGTGCAGCAACCTTTCCGCCCTCAAAACTATAGGCTACGGACAAATGATGGCTGCTG
>DATBUF010000617.1:0-6043 GCA_036516435.1 Pontibacter sp. | reverse complement strand
TTTGAGAAAGGTACCAAAGTAACATTGCGGCGCAAAATTCCGGCAAAGGCTGCGCTGGTACCTAAAACAGTACTGGACCAGTGGGGAGAGGAGTTTGAAAATGAAACTGATATCTCGCCATACGCAGAACTAAAAAAACAGAACATGCGGCTGTTGGAATTACTCGAGCAACTCCGCATACGTACGCTGGAGGCTGAGCAGCAACTACAGGAAATCAGCAGGCTGAATACAAAGCTACAGCAATCCAACACTGAGATTAACAACCTCCTGACTGACCGTAACAACAAGAACAACCAACTGCAGAAGATAAACGAGAACTTAGATGCCTTTGCGCATACTGTATCGCATGACCTGCGCGCGCCGCTACAGAACATAAACGGGCTGACTACAGCCCTCGAAGCCTGCATAGAGGCAGAACACCTGCACGAGGCCACTACCCTGCTGCCCATGTTGCGTGAACAAACCCTTAAAATGGACAGGCTGATTACGGGCATTCTGACGTACTCGCTGGCTGGCCACCACGACATACAGCGCCGCCTCGTAGACTTGCCGCTGCTGCTATACCAGGTTATCACGAGCTTACAGGTTCCCGATACCTTTACCATCGATATTCAGCAAGACTTGCCCAGCCTGTACACACAGGAGATTTACCTTGAGCAAGTATTTAGTAACCTGCTCGGGAATGCCATTAAATACCACGATAACCCGGAACAGGGAGTTATCCGTATCCGGTACGAAAAGCACCCGGATCGCCTCCTGTTCTCAGTAGAGGACAATGGGCCCGGCGTACCACAGGACTATCAACCCGGTATTTTCGATATGTTCGACAGGGGCTTACAACATCCGCGCCTCGATAGCTCCGGACTGGGACTATCGATCGTGAAAAAGATCGTGATGGAAAAGGGGGGCAATGTATGGGTAGAGTCGAACGGGCGGGGTGCTAAATTCCTCTTTACCTGGACTGCCGAAGATCTGGTGCAGGGAGACGAAGAATAAAAAAGGTCCGGGCTGATACCCGGACTTTTCTGTATGCTATAGTTTAGTTGTTTAAAAAGTAGCTTCTCATGATCTCGTGCACATCATGTTTTGTAAGTGCTTTCGAGTAGTGCTTCTTCACCTTCTTATAGTTGCGCAGCCTTTCCAGGTCGTAAAAACTGGCAGAAGAAGTAAGCATCAGGATAATAACCTGGTTGGCATCATCAAGACCTTGTCTCTGGTACTCATCCAGGAAAGAAAAGCCATCCATTACGGGCATCTTTATATCCAGGAAAATCAGATCAGGAGATTGTACTTCATCCTCAGTGGCAGCAGCTTTCAGGTAATCAATTGCCTCTCTCCCATTCTTCATGACAATAATCTGCTTTGCGATCTGCATCTCTTTTAACAGGCGTTCGTTCAGATAATTTGTCGTATCATCGTCATCTACCAGCATCACCAGATCCAGCGCTTCCTTGTAAGTTACCATGTCTGCTTTTCTCGTTATATAGTATGGTCGTACCTTGTTTAACCCCATACCTGTTTTCGCCAGCAAATATCGTGTTTTAGTACAAATAAAGCAATCGAACTACATTATTAAAACATCCTGTGCCTCAAGCAGATTTACGCCACAATATGTAGCTACACATAGTGTTACGACATAGTATATCATGGCAAACCTATATCCTTTTACCTGCTTGGCAAGTATGTAGAATGTATGTAACAACTGATTGATGCAACGCTTATGGAGAACTACCCTTTAAAACCCGAAAATATGCGTGCGCCGGAGCACCTCTCGCGCGAAGAAATACAAAAGAGTCTGGACGAACTGGACAGTAAGATTAAAGTGCTGCGCGGACGTGTAAATGCTACCACCGCCGACTCTAACCACACGTACCACGAACACATTGCCGGTCTTGAGCGCAAAAGAGAACTGCTGACCAGCAAGCTGAACGACACAGAAGACAGCCAGAGCAAATGGCAGGATCTGCGCGATGGCCTCAGCAATTTGAAGCACGACATTGAGAACCTCTTTAAATAAAGCATAAAGCCCCGGCTGCTTCCTGAGCAGCCGGGACTTTATAGGCTATAGTTTATAGTTGGTTGCTTAGCCCACTACCGGCTCCCGGAAGCCAACCCAGGTAAAGCGCTTGATCACAAACTCAGGGTTTGTAAAGGAAGCATTGCCCGCCGGGTTGCCACCCGATACGTGGAAGTCAGAGAAGCTGGCATTCTGGTTCACGTAAATAGCACCTGTCAGGTTAAAGCTCACCGGTGTTCCGGCCAGTGCCATCTCATCCATAATCTTCTCTTTCACCTCCGGATCGGTGGTATAAGCACCGCATGAAATAGCGCCGTGCTCTCGGGCCATGCTGCTTGCCAGTTCTATACTTTGGTCTGTATCTTTTGTCTTAATAACCAGCATGATCGGGCCAAACAGCTCACGGCTATAGCTTTCCTTATCAGCGGCATCTACTTCGTAAATTACCGGTGTGCAGGTGCGTGCGTTTGCAAACATCGGGTGGTTAAAGTCGCAGGTAGTCAGCACCGGGTTGCCACTTATAGCAGCAGACTGTTTAACACGCTCGGCAGTAGCCGGGTTCTGGATAGCTCCCAGAATGTGCGGTCCTGCTTTTGGGTTGTTTACCACGCCGGTTACAGCGTCAGCAATTTTCTGCACTACTTCCTCATAAGGTACAACTTCGCCGCCTACTTTTACACCACTCTCCGGAATAAAGAAGTTCTGCGGGGCCGTACACATCTGCCCGGAGTACAAGCTGATAGAGAAGGCAAGGTTTTGTGCCACCTTGTCCAGGTCATCTGCCGAATCAAGTATGATAGAGTTAACGCCCGCTTTTTCGGTAAATACTGTTTTGCCTTTTAAGCTTTCTACATAGTTACCAAACTCAGTTCCTCCGGTATAATCGATCAGCTTTACACGCGGGTCTTCGGCCAGTTCTTTCGTAATCAGGCGATCTTCGGCATCAACAGCCAGTTGGCAGATATTTGGATTCAGGCCATGTGCTGCCAGCACTTTCTGTACTTCGGCTACAACTATAGCTATAGGCAATACGGCTTTAGGATGTGGCTTGATGATGACCGGGTTACCGGTTACCAGGCTCGCGTACATACCCGGCACAGTGTTCCAGGTCGGGAAGGTAGAGCAGCCGATTACCAGCGCTACGCCTTTCGGTACAGCTTTCCAGGTTTTGTTCAGTTTCAGGTTATACTTGCCCATTGGCTTCTCCCACTCTGTGCTTTCCGGGAACCGGGTCTGCTCTTCGTAACCGGCAGCAATCGCCTCCAGCGCACGATCGGCAGCATGTGGCCCCGAAGCCTGGAACGACATCATATAAGCCTGCCCGGTTGTATGCATCGTAGCATAGGCAATTTCAAAGAAACGCGCTCTGATCTGCTCCAGCGACTCGATCAGCAGCACGGCACGGTCAGCAGGCTTTACTTTGCGCCACTGGTGGTAAGCTTCTTCAGCACGGGAAATCAGTGTTTCAGGAGAAAAGAACGGGTACTTTATGCCTAGAGCCTGCTGCTCATAAGGAGACTCTTCCTGTCCGGCCCAGTTTTCGGGGTTTTCCTGCAGCAACTCACTGAACTTATTATGCAGGTGCTGTGTATATTTCTGGCGTCCTTCCTTGTCGGCGTTTTCCCCGTAAATTTCCGGCGACGGGTTTTCAGGATAGTGTGCAAAAAAGGTTCGCTCGTGCAGGGCACGAACAGCAGTATCTAGTGTAGGTTGATGTTTGTCTGCCAAATTAGTAGCCATAGTTTTTTATATTATGCTTTGTTATAGTTCTGTATTGGTGATGTGGTAAGTTACGAAAAAAAATGTAAAGGTCAGAAAGCTCGGTTTTTCCATATTTTATCCTATCTTTAAGAGGCTCCCCATGCACCTCTCTAACGCCATGGCGTAGTTGTGATTATAATTAAGCGCTAATTTGATATAGATGTCTACCACCTACCCGGCAGCCTGGCGTGTTTGCTGCATAACGCTGGTTCTTTTGTTTTGCAGGTTACTGCCTGCTATGGCACAGCCACAAAGCACCCACGGAGCAAACACCAAACCTTTTACGGTTATTTACAAACTTAAGCCTGCCCAGGCAGGCGTTGCGGCCCGGTCAGCAAACCAGGGCCAGTTGCAACAGGCATTGCAGCAGATCGGCGCCCAAAAGGTTCATCAGAAATTTCCACACGCAAGTACAAGCTCCCATGCAAGGCGCGCCTCCTCTCCTCCCGACATTACCCGCATATACCAGGCAACATACAACTCTGATTTAAGTTTTGAACAGGTAAAACGAGCCCTTATGGCAACCGGGAATGTAGCCTATGTCGAGCCCCTTTATTTGCGGGAGCCTTTCCAGGGTGTTTCCGATCCGTTTGCCGACTCCACTAAAAGTACAGCCTACTATCTGAAGCTGATCAAAGCCTACGGCGCCTGGGACGTGACACACGGGGATACAAACGTAGTCATCGGCGTTGCTGACACCGGGTTTCGTATAGATCACCTCGACCTGAAAAACAACATCAAGTATAACCATGCTGACCCTATAGATGGCATTGATAACGATGGCGATGGCTACATAGACAACTATGCCGGCTGGGACTTTGCAGACAACGACAACAATGTAGAAGATGACACCCGCTATAAAAACCATGGGACGGGTGTTGCCGGGGTAGCAGGTGCCACTACAAACAACGGCGTAGGTATAGCAGGCATCGGCTTTAAAACCAAGATCATGCCCCTTAAAGTATTCTCGTCGGTTGATGGCAGCTTTGGGGATGGGTACGGAGCTATAGTGTATGCTGCTCAGAAAGGCTGTAAGGTGATTAACCTGTCGTGGGGCGGCGAAGGCTACTCACAGTATGAACAGGATGTTATTAATCATGTTGTGCTGGAGCATGATGTGGTAGTAGTTTCGGCAGCGGGAAATGTAAGAAAACAGGCAAATTACTACCCGGCCTCTTATGCCAATGTACTCTCTGTAGCAGGCTCAGACAAAAGTGATGTAAAGTACAAGGACTATACCTGGAGCCCCCATGTAGACCTGCATGCGCCAAGTATAGATGTTTATACCACCATTAACGGCGCTAACTCCTATGGCGCTGGCTGGGGGAGCTCCTACGCCTCGCCGATGGTGGCAGGCGCTGCAGCCCTGGTACGGGCACAATACCCGGAGCTGAACGCCCTGCAGGTAATGGAGCGCATCCGGGTTACAACTGACAACACCACTAACTTACCTGGCAACCTGCCTTACTACGGCATGCTGGGCACCGGCCGGCTTAACATAAAAAGAGCACTGAAGCAATCTGACCTGAAGGCAGTCCGTTGCACAGCTTTCAGTCTGCAGCCAAAGCAATCGACGCAGGCTGGTAATATTGTAACGATAGAGGCTGCTTTCCGCAATATCCTGGATCCGGTAAACGACCTGGAAGTAACATTGTCTGCTACATCACCTCACGTTACCGTCCTCAACCCCTCGCTTAAACTGGGCAGTATGGCTACTATGGCCAGTACTGACAACCGCAATGCACCTTTTCAAATTGCTATTTCTCCGGAGGCACCGCTCAATGCTATAGTTGCCTTCCGGCTCGATTACACAGACGGAAACTATACCGACTACCAGTACTTTGAGATGGACGTGAACAGGGATTACCACACGCTTACTGCCAATAACCTGCACCTTACCGTTAACAGCAGGGGAAACATCGGCTACGACGGGCTGGACCTTTCGCGTGGGGTTGGTGCAACGTACAAAGGCAGTAACTCCCTTCTGTTTGAGGGCGGCCTGATGATCGGTATTTCCCCGGAGCGGGTATCAGATGACCTGCGCAATGACAACTGGCTGAATGACGGTGACTTTACCCCGGTTCAGACAGCACGCACCTACTACAACACGCCGTTGGCGGCACAGGAGATCCGTGGTCTGATGCAGGATATTTACCCTTCTACCGGCACCGTGGGTGTAGCAGTAAAGTACCGCACCCTCGCCTGGAATTCTGCTCCTGATCAGGATTATGTTATCCAGGAATTCACGATCCGGAACCTGACACC
>DATBUF010000616.1:0-2361 GCA_036516435.1 Pontibacter sp. | reverse complement strand
ACTGTCCCCTTGAGGGGACTACAGGGGTGTAAAATGCAGGGGCGGGCAGCTTGAGCGTATCTATTCAGGCAATTCCTCAGGCAAAAAACACCCCTATAATCCCCTCAAGGGGATAATTCTACACTGTCACAGCGATGTTTAGCTGGAAATGGCCAAAACTGGAAAAGTTATGGGACAGGTTAAGGTTGCAAACCCGCGCCAGCACCTATAAATAGATAGCTCTAACTATAGTTTCATAGTTACAGACCAAGAGCGGACAGGTCGCGACCTGTCCCTACAGATTTACTACCACGAGGAAACTCGAAGCTTACCGGAACAAACTATAGATCAGCTATAGCTATGAGATGTATAGCAGTCTTTGGGTTGAGCGCCTTTGACTTGTTGCGGTGCCGCAGGCAATCCGACGCAGGAGGATAGCAAGAAGGCAGCAGCGCGATGCCCAAAGACGAGGCCGCTCGGCCCGAGAGAGCCCAGCCAACTATGACAACTATAGGCAAGTAGAGCTCCCAGGAATACAAGTAGCTATGAAACAACAGGTAAGTTACGACTATAGCTAACTATAGAACTACAGCTAAACCACTTAGGAATGCTAACTATAAAACTATAACACACTACATTCCTTCAAAACCACAAACCATAACAGAGGCCACATCTAAACTAATTTATAGTTACCTTTGTCTTTCAGTTGCAGACAGCCGTGGCCCGGCTGTTGTCCTATTTAAATTGATATGATAGTCCTTCAGAATACCGTTATCAGCGATGATATCCGCGATAATTTTTTTGTTTGTAACCTTGAGAAGTGCAAAGGTGCCTGCTGTATAGAGGGTGACCTGGGTGCTCCGCTGGAAGAAGAGGAGTTAGCCATACTTGCCGAGAACTACGAACATATCAAACCGTACATGACAGGTGCCGGCAAACAAGCTATAGAAGAGCAGGGCCTGTATGTCATAGATTGGGAGGGCGACTATTCCACGCCAACTATAGAAAACCGCGAATGTGCGTATGCTCTCTATGATGAAAAGGGGATTCTGAAGTGCGCCATTGAGCAGGCTTACTACGATGGTAAAATCTCCTGGAAGAAACCGATCTCTTGTCACCTATACCCGATCCGTATTACGAAGTATGATGACTTTGAAGCCCTGAATTATGACCGCTGGAGCATTTGTGCTGCCGCCTGTAACTTTGGGCAGGAGCTAGGAGTGCGAGTGTACCAGTTCCTGAAAGAGCCACTTATCCGGAAGTACGGGGAGAGTTGGTATAATGAGCTTACCAACCTGATTGAACACGAAGAAAAAGCGGCCCACTAAGGCTGCTTTTTATTGCTCCATACTGTGATATGTGTCGAGTTGATGTATTATGTTAAGCATTGATGTGAGCATCAAAAAAGCCGGTACTGCTGTACCGGCCTTTCCTTATATATTTGGTACGCTATTAATCCAGCGCTTTAAAATCGAAATCCTCTAAGTAGGCAGTTGTAAAGTTACCTTCTTTAAAGCCTTTGTCATCCATCAGCTTCAGGTGGAAAGGTACCGTAGTTTTGATCCCTTCAATTACAAATTCGCTTAGGGCACGTTTCATTTTTACTAAAGCCTCTTCACGCGTTTGCGCACTCACAATCAGCTTCGCGATCATAGAGTCATAGTTCGGTGGAATGGTGTAGCCGGAGTATACGTGCGAGTCTACGCGTACGCCATGGCCGCCGGGCACGTGCAGGTTTGTGATCTTACCCGGGCTTGGACGGAAACCGTTTTTCGGATCTTCCGCATTGATACGGCACTCGATCGCATGCATTTTAGGGTAGTAGTTTTTGCCAGAGATCTTCTCACCGGCAGCTACCTTAATCTGCTCCTTAATCAGGTCATAATCAATCACTTCTTCTGTAATCGGGTGCTCCACCTGGATACGCGTGTTCATCTCCATAAAGTAGAAGTCGCGGTTCTTGTCAACCAGGAATTCTATTGTTCCAACGCCTTCGTAGTTAATGGCTTTGGCACCAGCAATAGCTGCCTGGCCCATTTCCTCACGAAGCTCATCGGTAATAAATGGAGATGGTGTTTCTTCTACCAGTTTCTGATGGCGGCGCTGGATGGAGCAGTCACGCTCCGAAAGGTGTGCCACGTTTCCGTACTGGTCGCCGATCAGCTGAAACTCAATATGGCGCGGCTCTTCAATAAACTTCTCCAGGTACAGGCCATCGTTTCCAAATGCAGCAGCAGCTTCTGTGCGTGCATCTTTCCAGGCTTTCTCAAACTCCGACTCGTTCTTGATGATGCGCATACCACGCCCACCACCACCTGCAGTAGCTTTGATAATTACCGGGTACTTTATCTTTTTAGCAAGCTTTATACCTTCTTCTATATT
>DATBUF010000615.1:0-1830 GCA_036516435.1 Pontibacter sp. | reverse complement strand
CTGCCCAAGGACTCGGAAATCGGTTTTATGGCAAATGGCGACTTCGTAGAGATCACCAAGATCATCAAGCTGGAAGAAATGTATGGCTTCCGGTTTGCCGATGTGCGCGTACGCTTCGTAGACTACCCGGATGCCGAAGAGCTCGAAACCAAGATCATGCTCGACACCCTGCACAGCGATGCACCTGCCTTGCCTGCTGACCAAAACAAGAAACTGTACGACCAGGTGCTGCAGGACTACATGGATATCCCGAACAAACGAGAGCGTGCCAAAGAACTGAAGAAAAACCCGTACCTGAATGCACTGCAGGTAAAGTTTGCCTATGCTTTAACCTGCCACAAAGCGCAGGGTGGCCAGTGGCAGGCGGTATTTGTAGAGCAGGGGTATTTAAAAGATGATATGGTGAATGAAGAGTTTGCCCGCTGGCTGTACACAGCACTTACCCGGTCGTCGGAAGAGCTGTACCTGCTTAATTTTAACGCACACTTATTAGCCAACTAACGAACTAAACCACTATATTGCTTCGTTGTAACAACAAATTAAATACGCTTGCCGTACGAAACACATAATCCTTAACAGCATCATGAAAAAATTACTCCTATCGTTCGCAATTGCAGCAATTACTGCAGGTGGCGCTGTGGCACAGCAGCAGCCAAAAAAACAACCTACTGCTCCGCAGGCGCAAGCTAAAGCGGGTCCCGCTATCACGTTCGAAGAAGCCGAGTACAACTTCGGTGATATCTCGCAGGGCGATGTAGTAGAGCATACTTTTAAGTTTAAGAACACAGGTACACAGCCGCTGGTAATTGAGCGTGTAGATGTAACCTGCGGCTGCACCACACCAGCCTGGACGAGAGAGCCTGTTATGCCAGGTAAAAGCGGTTTTGTAACAGCCAAATATAACAGTGCGGGCCGTCTGGGTCAGCAAAGCAAAGCTATTACAGTGCACTCTAATATAGGAGAGCCTGTGCAGGTGCTTATCAAAACCAATATCAAAGAGAAGCAGACCAGCAGCGCCAGCAACTAAGAAACCTTCTTTCTCTAATGCAAAAGCCATCCGAATGGGATGGCTTTTGTTGTTTTATAGTTACTATAGTTTGAAAATTTATCCTCCAGGTTCCGGCAAACTATAGCGACTTGAGTATGGCGTAGAACAAGGCGCCCCAACCAACTATAAGGGCCAAACCACCTATTGGGGTAATAGCTCCCAGCCATGTAATACCGGTTAAACACAGGGTGTAAAGCGAACCCGAAAAAATAAGAATGCCGATGAAAAAGGCCCAGGCCGCTACCTGTAAGGCAGGACTCTCTACCCGGAACAACAACAGACCAACAGCCAGCAGGGCCAGCGTATGATACATCTGGTATTTCACGGCAGTCTCGAAGGTATCGGTGCGGTTAGTGGCCTGCAGCATAGGAGCGAGGGCGTGCGCACCAAATGCGCCAATCATAACCGACAATGCTCCGAAGGCACTGGCTAAAAGAAGTATGGTTTTTTGTGTCATGTGTGGTGATTAATCTACAAATGTTTGCTTGATGATGTTTTTGCAGGACGTGATTTCTGAGGCGCCAAGTTTGCCCAGCGTTTTACCGACCCGTGATTTGTCAATTGTACGGATCTGGTCAATGACCACCCAACCTTGCTGCCCGTTGTGTTCAACTTTTATACGGGTGGGGTAAGGATGGCTTTTGGTAGTCATTGGTGCCACAACTATAGTTCGCAGGTTATGGTTTATCTCGTTTGGTGAAATAACTACACAGGGCCTCGTTTTCCGTATTTCGCTACCTATAGTGGGGTCAAGGCTCACCAGCACAATCTCATACTGGTTT
>DATBUF010000614.1:0-5701 GCA_036516435.1 Pontibacter sp. | reverse complement strand
CCTGGAGTCGCCGCAGGGTGTGCTGACGCAAACAAAAAACTACAGCAACTATAAGGAGGTAAGTGGTATAAAAGTACCTTATACCGTAGAAACCTCTGTTGGTCCGCAGGTAATTAAAGCTGAAGTGCAAAGCGTAGAAGTAAACAAAGGCATCAGCGACGATACGTTCAAGATCTAAATAGAAGCTTACATTTACTTAAAGAAAGCGGCTACTCCGGGTGGGGTAGCCGCTTTTTATTTGCGGGTATTCAGCTGCATCTGGTACAGATCAAAACCATCGGCCCAGTAATCTTTCTCAGTTTTCACCAGCTCAAACCCCAGCTTGTTGTAAAAGGGGTATACCAGCTGCGTAGTACGCACAACTATAGTTTCAATCTCAGGCTTACTTTTGATTTCGTGTAGCCGGTATTCGGTAAGCTGGCGGCCAATACCTTTGCCCTGGTGCTGGGGGTGCACCATATCCCAGGAGAGCCGGGCAAGCTTTTCGCTATAAAAGTAGTTGATGCCCCCGCAACCAACTATAGTTCCGTTCTCTTCCAGCACGTAATAGCTCTCCAGTTCCTGTGCCAGGTAATATAGAAAGTCCGCTTCTTCAGCGGGATGGAAGTACTGCGGAGTATTCAGCTGAAGCAGTTGCAGCAACGCTTCTTTATCAGCAACAGTGTAAGGTCGGATCATTACAACGCAACAGAAGAACTTTAGACAAAGGATACAGAAGCTGCACGCCCCTTATAATAACGCACAGGAATTATAACCTGCGAAAACTGACTTTTAGCTTAAACTATAGTTTGAGGCAGAAATCTAACAATCTGGCAGCTAAAACAACTCTCCCTGTACGGGTTGCACATACTTTTTAGGCACTTTTAGTTCTAAGCCGCACACCTTGTTCAGCTGTTCGATCAGGTAAATGGCAAGGTCTGGCGCCAGCGTATTGTCGGGCTCGTGCACGAAGAAGTAAAGTTGCTGCAAACCATTCTCAAACCACACCTTCAGGCGTTGCACCCAGGCATCAATGCGGGTATAATCAGTTGGGTGCAGGCCGTTGCCCACAAAGCGCACCATTGCCGATGGGGTGGTCAGGCGCATGTGCAACACATCGCGGCGACCAGCCACATCCGTTATCACGGTACCAACACTATACTTCTCCAGCACATCAAACAACTCTGTTGCAGCTGCATTATCCGTAAACCAGTCGGGGTGGCGCAGCTCTACAGTTACAGGTATTGTTTCAGGTATAAACTTCAGGAATGCCTCCAGTTCAGGGAGCTGGTCAGGTCCGAAGTACGGTGGCAGTTGCAGGAAAGAACTTCCCAGGTTATCTTCCAGGCCGGCAATGGCTTCACAAAAGGCCGCAGTTATACCCTGAGTTGTATGCAGAGCGCTCTCGTGGCTGATGAGCTGCGGAAATTTAGGGCAGAACCGGAACCCCTTCGGCACGGAGTTGCGCCAACGCTCTATAGTAGTAGGCCCGGGTATGTGGTAGTGCGTACTATTAAGCTCAATGGTGTTAAACTGTTTGGCATACCAGAGCAGCGAATCTTTCTCGCGCATAGTAGCCGGATAAATGGTGCCGGCCCATGCCTTGTTTACCCAAACCGGTAACCCTACATACACATCTGGTTGTGCTTGTTGCCCGGCCTGCTGTAGCACAGCCCAGGTGCCAGGGTGATCCGGCGGAAGTGTAAAATCGACGTTTATGATGTCCTGTAATTTCCCAAAATCCATTTTATACCTGATATGTTATACTATACGCGCTTCTCCGGAACTTGTGTTAATAGCATAAACTATAGCCCACTGTCACACATGAAACTATAGTATTATGAACATATTTTACTAAATTTTTTAATTGTATTCCTGCTACTATAAAAGCATTAAAATAGGGCTATACTCGCATAGAAGCCATTTTTTTGTTTATAGCGCTTATAGCAGCTTTGCACCTTATCCTGTATCCCCCTACATCTATTGCGCAATATCGCCGTAAAAGGCTTCGTTAAGAAAAATATTCTTACATTTGCTGTTTCACCAACATATAGTAAACATGGTATATAATAGAAAGTGCATCCTTTTCACAGTAATCATTTTTCTATTTCTCGGCCTCGGCCAAACAACTTTCGCACAAGATACTAACAAATCTCAGACAGGTGCTGCCTCCTGGTACGGGAGCAAATACCACGGCAGAAAAACCAGCAGCGGCGAGCGCTACAACAAAAACGACATGACTGCCGCTCACAACACACTTCCCTTCGGCACAAAGGTAAAAGTTACCAACCTCGCCAACAACGAATCTGTTATTCTGCGCATAAACGATCGTGGCCCTTATGTAGGCAAACGCATCATAGATGTGTCTGAGGTAGCTGCTAAAAAGCTGGCTATGCACAAGCAAGGCGTTGCGGAGGTAAAAGTGGAGGTGCTGGAAATACCAAACAGCTCCATTGCAAAAGCAGATGATCCGTTCGCACCAAACACCTACACAATTCAGCGCGGTGCCTTTACTTCGGCAGCGCTTGCCCTGGAGCAAAGCCAGCGGCTAAAAGCCTTCGATAAAAACCTGTCGGTTGAGCTGAAGGAGGAGACTGTAAGAGGCACAAGGTTGCACCGCCTGCGTATTGGCCGGTTCGAGAGCAGACAGCATGCCGAAGCTTTTAATGAGCTGCTAAAAGAAGAAGGCCTGGAAGGCAAGGTACTTGAGTCGTAGCAGGCAGCGCGCTACGACTACAAACTATAGCATGCGGCCCGAAAGGTCGCTTTTTTATTTGGCCCTATAGTTTACAGGGCTCTGGTTTTCTGTAACATTCTGAAATACCAAACACCTATAGTTTACCGCTAGCCTATAGTACTCTGAGGTACTGCTATAGTATCCGGGCAGCAAAACAGGTACAAACTATAGTTTATAACCAAAAGAGCGGCACTTTAGGGTGCCGCTCTTTTGCATTCAATTTTGTGCTATAGTTGCTTACCGGGCCAGAATCTTGAATTCTGTGCGGCGGTTCTCCTGGTGCATCTCCTCCGGACACTGCACACCGTCTGCACATTTGTTCAGGAGCTGGGTCTCGCCATAGCCTTTTGCCACTAGCCTGTGCCGTTCTATGCCATGGGCTACCAGGTAATCCACAGCGGCTTTTGCTCTTAACTCCGAAAGCAGTTCGTTGTAGCGGTGCGAGTTGCGGCTGTCGGTATGCGAGCTCAGCTCTATATAGATGTGCGGGTTGTCCTTCAGGGTTTGTACCAGTTTGTCAAGCTCTTTGGCTGCTACCGGGTTTATGTCTGCTTTGTCCAGGTCGTAGTAAATGTTTTCCAGCACGATAGGCCTGTTTGGGGTATCGCGGTTAAACACCATTTCTACTTTCACCGAGTCGGTTGTGCTGCGGCAGTCCGGCGACACGGCTATAGTTTGTGTCAGGTAGCTTGGCTTTGAGCCTCTTATTGTGTAGCGGGCACCACCATATACTGGTATAAAGAAAGTGCCGTCTGCATTCGAGAGCACTTCTATAGGGCGGGCATCGCTGCCTACCTCCGATATGACCAGCCTTACGTTGCCAACAGGCGTTTCGCGCTTCTTGCCCCTGTTCTGAGGGTCAGCCACAAACTCTATCGTTTTACCGGTTACAGTACAGGGTATGCGGTTTTCTTTGTACAGGAAGATGTCATCCAACCCGTCCTGCCCCAGCCTGCCCGATGATAACAGCCCTGTTTTACCTGATGGGTCCATCGCCATTCCAAAATCATCGTGCGAGGTGTTTAGCGGATATTTCAGGTTTTCTACGCCTGTCCAGGCCTTTGGTGTGCCCACTGCCTTAAACAGGTCCAGTCCGCCCATGCCCAGGTGCCCGTCAGAGGAGAAATATAGCGTGCCATCCGGTGCCAAAGTCGGAAAGCTCTCCCGGCCAGGCGTGTTAACTTTACTTCCCGCATTTACGGGCGGCCCCCACTGGCCATCAGCTTGTCGCTCGCTATAGTAAATGTCGGTTTCCCCGTAACCTCCCGGCATATCAGACACAAAGTAGAGTGTGCTGCCATCCGGAGTAATGGCCGGGTGCCCGATCGAATATTGTTCCGTTTTGTTGTATTTAAAGGCTTTGGCCTTCTTCCACTTACCATTTTTCTTTACAGAGGTGTAAATACCTAGCCGGTTGATGTGTGTGCCTCCTTCCGTACCTTTAAACCAGCTGGTAGGATCGGGGTTGTTCTTGGTAACTTCGCGGCGCACTACACGGGTGCGGGTGAAGTATAATGTCTGGTCTTTGTCCAGGAAAACGCCCGGCCCATTATGGTAGCTGGTATTAATGGAGGACGGCAGTGCCTCCGGGGTACCCCACGTAGTATCGGTTTTAGCCGGAGCATAATACATCTGGATGTAGCCATTACCGGTCCAGGCATATCGTATGACCTGCTGCTTGCTGTTTTTGCGCAACCTGTCTGATGCGAAGTATACGCCGTCTTTCGTTTTATAAGGGCTGAATTCCGCTCCCTCTGAGTTAAGGGTTTTGGCCTGAGAGATGGAGTAGGGCCGAGGGTTGCGCATCCACTTGATGGCCGTATCGCAGGAAGCAGCCAGGCGCTTGCCAAGTATAGCCTGACCCGGCACTTTTTCGCTGTAGAGCAGGAACAGCTGTTTTGCCTTGGCATAGTTTCCATTACGCTTGGCAGACTCCGCATACAGGAAGTAGTTGGCCGGGTCTGCCCCGCTAAAGTTAATTACCTGTGCATACCAGAACTCCGCATCCTGCGAGTTGTTCAGGATCCGGTAAATATCGGCAATACGCTGCACAACAGGTAACGTGGGTTCCCCCTGCTCCAGCACAGCCTTGTACTCTTCCAGCGCCAGGCTAAACTCAAAATCATTAAAGTGTTTGTCAGCCTTCTGTGTATCCTGTGCTTTTACAGCCGGTGCTATCGGCAGCAACAGACACAAAACTATAAGCCAACGGTATGTGTTGCGGGTAATCGTGTACATCATAGGTTACGCGGCGTAATTGTCCGCCCGTTTTGTTTCCGGAAGAATGAGTAACCCAAAGATACCTCATGTGATGAATAATCACGAAGTTTCGTAAGACTTACATCATAAGAATAACCGATTCTGAACTTTGGGGTAGCATACACCTGCGCCAGCAGGGCCCAGGCATTCCGTTTGTTCAACTCATCCATTTTCACTTCAGTAAAGATTGGGATGGCCGTGCGGTAAGAGCCTCCCAGCCAAAGGCGGTTGTAGAGTACCACAAAAGCATTCATATCAAGATTGGCTGGACCTTTAAAGTCTTCCTTCAGCAACAAACTCGGTTTTAAGCGCACGTAAGCTCCCAGGTCAAACATGTAGCCAGTAGACAGGAAGTAGTGACGTTGTGGGGTTGCGATCATCCTGTTCTCAGACTTAAAAGGAATCAGGTTGGCCACGGAGATCCCGGCATAGTACCGCTCTGTATTAAAGAAGATGCCCAGCTTGGCATCCGGCAATATCTCGGTTTCCTTTGTAGGCGGAATGGCTTTGTCCGGAATATCATCCCCCGGGTTCAGTTTTGTACCATCCAGTGTATACTGTGCTACCCCTGCGGCTATACCGAACGATAGCTGCGACTTCCGACTCAGGTGAACCCGCGCCGCAATGTTGCCATAGGCTCCTGTCTGCGACTGTGCTCCGGCCACATCGTTCAGCAGGTGAAAGCCCCAGCCCAGCCGGGTATTCCGAATCGACCCGTCCACGCTC
>DATBUF010000613.1:0-4044 GCA_036516435.1 Pontibacter sp. | reverse complement strand
AAGTACAAAGGGTTTGCTGCTTCCCTGGGATTTAGCTTTCTGGCCGTAACTTGATAGGGCGTAAAAAGTGAAAATCAGTATTGCCAGTAGCTTTTTCATTTTATCTGTCTGTGTAGTGTCGTTTTAATATGACAGTAATGTATCGCTGGTCTTTAAATACCATTTATAAATTATTGCCTGTTATTTTTAATAATTGTTCTAACGGTTAGTACAGGCTGTGAACGAGGCGTAGCCGAGTATTTAGCCTGTATAGTGTGCTTGTTGTACAACTGCTTGAAGATAATCGTAAAAAGAGATAGTACCAAACAAGGGGCAGGATGCAGGGCAGGAAAAGATTTGAAGACGAGCGGGAGCTGTGCTTTTCGCTTTCAGCGCATGTGCCGGCGCATAACTTTTACCGGCGCCTCAAAGACAGACTGGATCTTTCGTTTCTCTACGAGCTGACGGCACCTTACTATGGTAGCTGCGGCCAGCAAAGCATTGATCCGGTGGTGTTTTTCAAGCTCTGCCTGGTGGCACATCTGGAGAACGTCCTCTCTGACCGGAAGCTCATCGAGCATTGCAGCCTCCGCCTGGACCTGTTATACTTTCTGGACTACCAACTGGACGAACCGCTGCCCTGGCACTCGACTCTCTCGCGCACCCGCCAGCTTTTACCTGCCTCTCTTTTTGAAGAAGTTTTTACCCGTGTGCTCTCCCTGTGCGTGGAAGCAGGCATGGTCTCGGGCCACACGCAAGTGGTGGATTCTGCCCTTGTCAAAGCCAATACTTCCATGGACTCGCTGGAACTGAAGGTGACACCAGATGCGCTGGATGCACACCTGCAGCGCATCCGGGCCATCAGCCGAGGGGACCGCCAAGCACAGGTCAACAAAGCCCCTGAAGCGCAGCGCACCATCACGGCCAGCAGGGATGAGCTGCTGGAGATTAAGGCCCGCAACCGCAAGTGGGGTTTGGAGCAGGACTACCGCCCCGGCGCCCGCAACAAAGGTTCAAAATACACTTCCAACAAGACCCACTATTCGCCGGTAGATCCCGATGCCAGGATAGCCGTTAAGCCGGGCAAGGCGCGTAAGCTCTGCTACCTGATGCAGCTGGCCGTGGATACGGGTCGCCATGTAATCACTCACACCCACGCAGACCTGGCTGAGCGCAAAGACAACCAGTGCCTGCCGCATCTCTTCACAGCCCTCAGCTCAAGGCTACAGCGCCTGGGGCTTGGCTGCACCACCTTACTAGCTGATGCGGGCTATTCTTCGGGAGAGAACTACCACTTGCTGGAAGATAAAGGGATCACTGCTTATATTCCGCCGCATGGCACCTACAAAGGCGGACCTGAAGGCTTTACCTACCAGAAAGCAGAAGATTACTGGCTGTGTCCCTGGGGAAAGAAAGTGACCTTCCGCAAGATCAAAACAGAGCCAAAGAACAACATCAAAAAGAAGATCTACTTTACCACCAGAAAAGATTGCAAGCACTGCCCCTATAAACAGGACTGCATCGGCAAAGGCTATGAACGCAAGATAGAGATCACCTACTACCGGGAGGAATATGAGCGGGTAATTGCCCGGCTGGCCACACGCTGGGGCCGGCGCATGAAAGGACTGCGGCAGGCTACCGTGGAGCCGGTGCTGGGCACGCTGCTCGATTTTCTGGGCCTGCGCAAGGTTAACACGCGGGGCCTGGAGCTGGCTCACAAAGGAATGCTTTTGGCTGCAGCAGCCTATAACTTGCAGAAACTCCTGCGCTATACCCAAAAAAGAAGCCAGGCAGCTCTCATGGCACTACCTAGGCCTGAGCCACAGCTGCATTTTATGCTGGTCTACATACTAATAGGTACTGCGCAGTGCAAAGGAAGAATGAAAGTCCGAAGTTATTGAGGAGTTGCGCAACAGCTACCCGTGTTGTGTGCCGTAATATTTATGATCTCTACCACCTAACTTGAAGTAGATTACAGACTATTCTCCCTCCTATACTGAAGCATTTCTTCTCTGGACTTAAAAAACCTTACCGTGGAATTTGGCTTATCAATATAGAACCTCTTATCACTATTACTAAAGTTTGCCTTCTTCCTCAAGTCAGCTAAAGATTCCATTCCCAGCTTCGCACGCTCCTGATTTTTTGCTTCCTCTGCCTTAGGACTAAATGGTAGCTCCTGTGTACCGCTTGCTGTTCCTCTCACTACCGTAGAACCAAATTTCTCTTTCTCAAAATACTCAGCGTGGTAGGCGTAGACATGAGGGGATAATTCACCATTCTGAACAGCTGTCAGTAAAATAGGCAGCATATCTCTTCTTCCTCGCTGGACTGCATGCCGCAGCAGGATATTATAGAAAACAGCTCCGTCTGGTTTGGTGGCACCCACCAGCTTCTCAGAAGGGAAGCCGTTTCTGGCAACCAGCTTCAAGAACGCGTCTGTGTTGATATTAGTGATATAGTCAATGGAGTCAACATAAGCGGCAAGCAGTACAGAATCCGTCTTTTTAGAGGCGAGCTCAGCTCTTATCCTGTAATAGTACTGGTCAGAGGCTACCATAGCCAAGAGTGTGTCTCTGTAGCTCTGGTTGATTTTGTCAGTGCAGTTGCTAGCCGTACTTTGGTACTGCTTGGAAAACTTCTGCCATTCCTTTGTACCCTTTAGGGAGCTGAACACCTGCTGTTCTTGAATTTCATCCAAGGCTATACCCTTGCACTTGAGTTTCCCCAAATAGTTGAAGGCGTCTTTGTTTTTGCCAGTCAAAGTTGCACAAACAGCAGCATTGAAATAGGCGTTTGCGGTTGCTGTGGGTTGAAGGCTAAAAGCCTGTTTGTATCTTACAAGCGCTTCTGCAAAAAGAGAATCAGTAATAAGTACTTCTGCCTCGTTAACTCTTGCAAAGTAGGCAGCATTCGTTTGTGAATTCGCCTGAAAGGCAACCGCTACTAAAGAAATGACTAAAGTGATTTTGTAAAAAAGTTTGTCCATAAGTATATTCTTATTTGTTTTTATGACACACAACGGTTAGGCTAAACGGCGGCAGAGGCCGTCGGCCGATGCTGCCGTTTAGGTGTTGTTATGCGGTGTTTTTTTTCAATTGCAAATTAACTTCTTAAAAGGCGGTTTGTCCAATTTGCATCAAGTGAACTAAGTCTGCTCTTTTTAATTCCAAGCCAGTTACTCGTTGAAAAGTACTCTGCTCTTAGTAAAAAGCAACTAAGCTTAATGGCTAATAATAATTTAGTTAAGCCATTTATTCTGATTGTTTCAGAAAACACACGAGTTCTATTTAATTTGCCAGTAACTTTTTTTGAGTTTGCAGCACTCTGCATTTCATCAGGAGGTAAATCTTCTAATCGAGCTGCTTCTGCCCATAACAAGTCTATTAGAATTAGACATCTTCTGCGAAGCCCATCGTGGTATACAAGCCAATCCTGCATTTCCTTTCTAACTGAATTATGCTTTTCTGACTCTTCTTCTGATGAGAAATAATGTTGATAATTTGGTTCTAGCAACTGCCTTAATGGTCTACTTTGCCGTAAAAAACCTGTACCGAAAATTGGATAAGTATCCGAAACGGTTAAATGTCCCTGTAATATTCTGGTTGCAACTTCTCCTAAAAGGCCAAAAATATTTTGGACACTTTCAAGTGCCCAAATTGTAGGGGCTGAATAACTATGTTGGTCGGTAAGTTCTTTGAGTTTGCTTAATCTTTTATTATTAACTACTTGGTAATACTCGCCTTCAACTCTTCCTATAAAAATAACATTTCCCCAATAGGGCTTTAATTTATTCCAGAGTTGTCTGTATTCTGTAATTAATGCTATTCTTGTTTGACGTTTTTGAGATAGAAGAACAAAAACCTGTGCCAGTCCAACAATTACTAATAATACGGTCGCCAAGGCAGTCAAAGTAGCGTCACTCATTTGCTTATTCTATATTTTGGTAAGTTTTAATTATATAAATACCGCATAACGGCAGTTTGTCTAAAAACCTCTGTTCGTTTCTTAGCTAAAGATAGCGGTTTGGGAATATACTGCACTACATGCAGCGCCTTTTATTCGTTG
>DATBUF010000612.1:0-2993 GCA_036516435.1 Pontibacter sp. | reverse complement strand
ACCGCAACAAGTCAAAGGCGCTCAACCCAAAGACTGTAAACATCACTTCTTGGGAAGGATGGTCTATAGTTTGAAACTATAAGCTCCGACTCTTTCTCGTGGTTGTAGTTTCGTAGGGACAGGTCGCGACCTGTCCGTTCTTGGTCTGGAACTATAGAACTATAACTCTCTGCTATAGCAAAGGCTGCTGGCGCGGGTTTGCAACCCGTGTCCTGTTTATGGTGTCGGATTTGCAATCCGACTGGACCAAAGGGCCAAACTATAGCTGGCTATGGAAAGAGGATGTAACTATAAAACTATAGCTTTCAACTATAGCAAAGACAGCAATTCCCCTCTCGGGAGGGGCAGGGGTGGGTTAATGCAGTAACTATAGAACTATAACTTAAACTATAGCTAAAGCAGCACAATCCCACTGATCCATCAAATCTCCATTAATCCCGGTCCAGACCAAATCATAAAACCCACAATACTATAGTTACAAACCGTTTACTTCGGCTAGCTGTGCAGCTATGATGCGTTGGTAAAAGTCTTCGTACAGGGGCACTATCTTTTCAATATCGAAGTCGTTGGCGCGGGCGAGTGCGTTTGCCTTGAAGGTAGGCAGGTGTTCATCATCCAGAATAAACAGGGCGTTTTGTACCATGCTTTCTACATCGCCCACCGGGCTCACGAAGCCAGTCACACCGTTTATGTTCAGCTCCGGAATACCGCCTGCATCTGAAGAAATAACAGGTACTTCGCAGGCCATAGCCTCCAGGGCAGCCAGGCCAAAACTTTCTTTTTCTGAGGGCATCAGGAACAGGTCAGCAATAGAGAGAACCTCCTCCACAGCCTCCAGTTTACCCAGGAAACGCACATCGTGGTAAATACCCAGCTCGCGGCACAGTTTCTCCATCTTTGGCCGCTCGGGACCGTCGCCTACCAGGAGCAGCTTGCTTGGTATTTGCTTGTTTACGCGGCTAAAGATATGGATCACATCCTCTACACGCTTCACAGATCGGAAGTTGGAGGTATGCACCAGCAGCTTTTCGTTATTCGGACTGATGGCGGTTCGGAAATGCTCTTTCTTCTGACGCTTGAATTTATCGAGGTTAATGAAGTTGGGGATTACCTCGATATTTTTCTCAATCGGGAAAAACTCATAGGTCTCGGTGCGCAGGCTGTCTGAAACGGCTGTTACTCCATCCGACTGGTTAATGCTGAACGTTACTACCGGCTCAAAAGAAGCATCCTTGCCAACCAGCGTAATGTCGGTGCCGTGCAGCGTAGTAATAACCGGAATGTTGATGCCCTGCGTTTTCAGAATCTGTTTGGCCATGTAAGCCGCCGACGCGTGCGGAATAGCGTAATGTACGTGCAGTACATCCAGCTTCTCAAATTTCACGATATCAACCATCTTGCTCGACAGCGCCAGCTCATAGGGCGGGTACTGGAACAGCGGGTACGACGGAATGTATACTTCGTGATAAAACAGGTTCTCGTTAAAGAAATCAAGGCGGGCGGGTTGGCTATAGGTAATAAAATGCACCTTATGACCTTTTAAGGCCAGTGCTTTGCCAAGCTCGGTGGCTACCACGCCACTACCGCCAAAGGTAGGATAACAGACAATGCCGATCTTCATAGTTTATAGAATACGCTCTAAACAACAAGTGCAGCCAACTTTTGTTGCTGCACTTTGCTACTATAGATAAAAATTATGTTTTGGGTACAATAGCTTTATAGATCACATCGTGGATGCGGGTACGAATGTTATACTTCACCAGCTTGGTATTGCTCGCATCCGGGTACACCCTGTTCGACAGGAAGATGTAGATCAGTTTATTATCCGGGTCAACCCAGGCACCTGTTCCGGTAAAGCCTGTGTGGCCAAAGGTGTTCAGCGATGCCAGGTTCGAAGTTGGTCCATTGCCATCCGGTGCAGGCTTATCCCAGCCCAAACCACGGCGGCTGTCCTTGTACTGCTTCTTCGCAAATTCCGTCACTACATGGGTGTTAAAGAACTTGTGCCCTCCGTACTCGCCGTTTTGTAGGTTCATCTGCAGCAGCTTGGCCAGGTCGTTCGCATTAGAGAACAGGCCGGCATGGCCGCCTACACCGCCCAGCATAGCAGCCCCCTGGTCGTGCACAGTGCCCCATATCAGCGACTTCCGGAAGTAGTTGTCATCTTCGGTCGGGGCAATTTGTTCGCGTGGGTGCTTCAGTAACGGGTTATAGGTGAGGGTACTCATACCCAGTGGTGCATACAGGTTCTGTTCCAGAAACTCATCTAGTGGCTGGTTCAGCAGGCGCTCCGACATACGCTTCAGAATATAGAAGCCAAGGTCGCTGTACTTGTACTCGTAGCTTTTAGCATCTTTCTTCTTAGGCAGTAGTTTGGAGTGAACCGTCCAGGACCAGAGCGAGTCTTCCATGGTGTTTACGGAATAAATACCGGGTACTACTTCGTTCGGGAATACGTCTGTCTGGGTGCTGGCATAGTAAGTCTGGTTTAGGGTACGGTTGTCCAGTGTCTTTTGCCAGTGAGGCAGAGTAGCCTGTAAACCTGCCTGGTGCGTTAAAATATCCCGCAGTACAAGTCCTTGCTTGTTGGTGCCTTTCAGCTCAGGCAGGTAGGTGGATATTTTCTCATCCAGGTTGATTTTACCCTGATCTTTGAGGAACATAACTGCCTGCAGCGTAGCCGCTACCTTTGTAATAGAGGCAATGTCATAGATCGTGTTATTTGTAACAGGCTTTTCTTTAGTATAAGTATAGTATCCGTATGATTTATTGAAAATTACAGTGCCATCTTTTACCACCATTACCTGTGCACCCGGGGTGGCAGCATATGCTATAGCTTCCAGGGCAATGTTGTCAATCTGCGCCAGTACTTTCGAGTCCATGCCTACACTTTCGGGTACACCGTACTTCAGGCGGTTTAAGGATGGGGTGGCAATACCTGTTCCGGACTTATACTTTGCTGAAGCTGATACAGGCAACTTACCTTTGGCACC